>CAIWUD010000066.1 GCA_903915775.1 uncultured Chloroflexota bacterium
AGCTCCCGCAGGCGCTGAATCAAGGTAGGACCAACGGCATCATCGCCACACCACCAGTTACCACAGCCAATGATCATCGTATCCATAAAATGTATTGTACCGTTCTTGTCGGCCATGGGAAAGTGCGTTATAGTCTTCATGTAGGGCTCGTCGTACTCACGACAGAGCAGCGAAAGAGAGTAGGCGTGACAAAACGACGGGTCGTGCTCGTCACCATCGGTGTGATGATGAGCCTCTTCATGGCTTCACTCGAAAGTACGATTGTCGCCACGGCGATACCGACGATTGTTGCAGAGCTCGGTGGTCTGGAGAGCTACAGCTGGGTCTTCGCGATCTACATGCTGACCTCAACCATGGTCATTCCAGTTTTCGGAAAACTCTCCGACATGTACGGAAGGCGCTCAATCTTCTTCGTCTCCATCAGCCTCTTTCTCATTGGGTCGCTCCTGTGCGGCATCGCCGTGAGCATGGGACAGCTGATCGCAGCACGAGCGCTCCAGGGGTTAGGGGCAGGTGGGCTACAGCCGTTGGCCTTCATCGTTGTTGGTGACATATTTTCGCTGGAGCAGCGGGTCAAAGTACAGGGGCTCCTATCCGCCGTCTGGGGTGTCAGTTCAGTGATCGGACCACTGATCGGTGGATTTCTTGTCGACTATTTTACCTGGCGCTGGGTCTTCCTGATCAACGTTCCAGCAGCACTGGGCGTCGCCGCCCTGGTCTGGGTCGCATGGAGTGGCCTGAAGCGCCCAACTGGTTCACGACCATCGATCGACTACAGTGGGGTGATCCTGCTTGGCGTCGTGATGGTGAGCCTCCTCCTCGGGTTGAGCCGACTGGGCAAACTGGAGGCCATACCGCTGCTCGGGGTAGCGATCGCGGCTGGGGCACTCCTGATCTGGGTCGAATTGCGCGCCAAGGCACCGATACTCCCCCTGCGGTTGTTGCGTTGGCGCCTCTTTGCCGTTGCTTGTACCCATAGCATTCTTGCGGGATGGGTTGTGTTTGGCGGGACAAGTTACGTCCCGCTCTTTGTCCAGACCGTACTGGGCACCAGTGCTACAGAAGCCGGCTCCACCCTCACCCCCATGCTGTTGGGGTGGGTGACGGCAGGTACGATTGCAAGTCGACTGCTCCTACGGATCAGCTACCGCACCCTAGCCCTGACGGGTATGAGCTGTTTCGTGATCGGAACAGCGCTCCTGGCACGGGTACGTCCCGACATGAGCCGCATGGAGCTCGTTGTGGCCTTGGCCCTCATGGGTCTCGGTATGGGTGGCTCCGTACCGGCCTTTATGATTTCTGTACAGAGCCTGGTGGCCAAAACAGAGCTTGGCACTGCTACGGCGACACTTCAGTTTGCCCGCACCATTGGCGGTGCACTGGGTGTCTCCGTACTGGGTGTGCTGCTCAGTTTCCAACTGGGATTGGCCCTTGCAGCAGTAGGCCTGACACCTGCTGATGTACCACTCGATATGCTGACCGAGGGTGGAGCGGCAGGTTCTGTGGCTCTGGGCGTACAGGCGCGCAGCGCCCTCGCCGAGGCGCTGGGAGCCATGTTCCGCTCAACCCTCATCGTCGCCGTTGTGGGGCTTGGCATCTGCACGTTGGCTCCGCCTACTACCCCCGCCGAATTAGCCGATCTGAGCAAACGTGCACCAGAAGGTAACTCTCTGTAGGGCACCATTCGAGTCGGCTTGACCATCGTACGAGAGGTGTGGAGGGCTGCGCCCTTCACAAAAAATCCCAACCCAGCCTGAGGCATGTTGCAAACTCGTTTGAGCGTTCGACGGGAGGTGTGGAGGGCAAGGATCTCCACAAACAATCCCCGTCTCGTCTTGGCACCGCCAGACGGTAAAGTCAGCGTAGCCGAAGTTGAACCATGCCTAAAGTAAGGAGTCATGAGTCTGTGCGAGTAGCAATGTTGAGTGTTCACAGTAGCCCTCTGGCGAAACTGGGTGGTAAGGAGGCCGGCGGCATGAATGTCTACGTCCGCGAGTTGGCTCGCGAACTAGGTAGTCGTGGCACTCCCGTCGACATCTTTACCCGTAGCCAGGAGCGATCGCTCCCCATGATTGAGCCGATCGCGTGTGGTGTGCGGGTGATCAACCTCCATACCGGTCCAACGGCCCCCTACGACAAGAACTGGCTTCTGACCTACCTACCTGAGTTTGTCAGCCGAGTGCGCTGCTTCGCCGATGGTGAAGATCTCGTCTACGACATCATTCACAGCCACTACTGGCTTTCGGGAGAAGCGGCGCTGCGCCTCCGTCGCAGTTGGGACACCCCAGTGCTCCACATGTTCCATACCTTAGGAGCGATGAAGAACAGTGTTGCCCGTTCACAAGAGGAGACGGAGAGTGCTCAGCGCATCGCGATTGAGCGTCGGCTCATGCGCGAGGTAGACGCCGTCGTTGCCGCCACGCCCCTCGACCGCGCCCAGATGGTCTGGCACTATGGTGCTGATACGGAGCGCATTCGTACCATCCCGTGTGGTGTTGATCTCGGACGCTTTCGGCCTGGCAATCAGCATGAGGCCCGCGCAACCCTGGGTCTCCCGCTCGATCCCTACCTGCTCCTCTGTGTAGGCCGTATGGAGCCACTGAAAGGCATGGATGCGCTCATTCGCGCCCTCAGTCACTTGCGTAGCAGCGGACACGCACATGCCCCAAAGCTGCGCCTCCTCCTGATTGGCGGCGATCCAGAAGAGCGTCATCAACTCTGGAACACCGAACAGCAGCGTCTTGATCGGCTACGTCACGAACTAGGTGTTGCCGACCAGGTACATTTCCTAGGTGCTCAGCCGCAGGAGCTTTTGCCGAACTACTTCCAAGCCGCAGATATTGTCGCCGTTCCTTCACACTACGAGTCGTTCGGCATGGTGGCACTCGAAGCACTGGCCACAGGTGCTGCCGTAATCGCCTCAAATGTTGGTGGTCTCGCCCTCACCATTGAGGACGGCCAGAGTGGGCTGCTTTTTCCCAAAGATGATGCAGTCGCCCTAGCCAATCAGGTAGCCAGACTCCTGGATCACCCGGAACAGGCCGCTGCACTCCGCACCGCTGCACGCGCACGGGCCATCGAGTATGGTTGGGGCAATATCGCCCGCCGTATCAATCTGGTCTATGAGGAACTGGTCAACTCCAGGCAGGCCGCCCGTCGCGCCAACCGCCTGGCGGCCCAGGTCTCGTGATCTAGGTGGGGGATACCAGGAGCCCATGGCCATACCAGATAACGTCACCCTGTTTACCACACCGCGACTGACCCTACGCCGCTTCCGTACCGATGATCTGGCTACCTTTCTGAGCTACCGCAGCGATCCTGAACTGAGCCGTTACCAGGATTGGACGCCCAACTTCAGTGAGGATGAGGGTCACGTCTTTATTCACCAGATGCAGCACGCCGATCCAGTGAGCGATGGGCTCCAGATCGCGATCGAGCTCACTGCACAGGGCATCCTATTGGGCGATCTCTACATCGGACCTTATCAGAGCCGTAGGAACCAAGCCTCGATCGGCTACACCCTTGCACAACCATACCAGCGAGCGGGCTATGCCTCCGAGGCCGTGCGCGGGCTACTCACCTACAGCTTCACGATCTTGGGGCTACACCGCATTGTAGCCGAGGTTGATCCACGCAATACCGCATCCGTGGTGCTACTTGAGCGACTTGGCATGCGTCGCGAGGCTCATCATCTCCAGGCCTACTGGGATGGAGGTGGTTGGACGGATGAGTATGTCTATGCCATCCTTGCCCAGGAGTGGCTCAGGATCACGGAGAAGCAACATGCCTAGCCTTAGCCCACGGGCCACCCTCATCCTCGTCTGCACCCTCTACCTTGCCTCCGGGCTTACGCTCGCGTCGATTGGACCGAACCTCGCTGCGCTCGCCACGCACAGCGGTCAAGATATCTCGGTGATCGGCAGCCTGTTTACCGCCTTTTCGCTCGGTACAGTCCTGGCACAACTCCCAGCTCCCTGGCTGACTGCCCGCTACGGTCAGCGAGCCGTGCTCACCCTAGGCATCGTGATGATGGGTACAGGGGTGCTTGGGGAGAGTCTGAGCCGATCGTTAGCCCTACTCCTTAGCATGGGGCTTCTTGCGGGATTAGGCTTTGGTACTATCCTGGCCTCTGGCAATCTCCTCGTTGCCCAACTCTTTACCCACCGCAGTACGTCAGTTCTCAATCTCATCAACCTCTTTTTTGGGGTTGGCTCAATCATCGGACCGCTGATCACCAGTTGGGCAAAGGTATCCATCGGCTCCTCACTCGCCGCACTCTGGCTGGGGGCAGGGATGTTCTTCCTCCTCGCACCAGTTGCAACGCTCGTGCCTGTAACCACGCGCAGCAGCAGCAGCGTAACGGATCGTGCCACACCACCATGGGGGCTGATCATGCTCTTCGGACTGCTCCTCCTCGTCTACAGTGGTATCGAGATCGCTATTGGTGGCTGGAGCACCATCTACCTCAATGCGAGTACCGGGATGGCGCTCGAACAGGCAGCTATCGCCGTCTCAGGCTTCTGGCTCGCACTGACGATAGGTCGTGGGATTGGCTCCATACTCGGACTACGGTTAGAGGCCATAACCCTACTCCGCCTCGCCATTGGGCTACTCCTCGCCGGTACGATTCTCCTTGCGACAAGTGTTGGCGATGTCTGGCGATCCGTTGTCGCGCTCCTGATCATCGGGGTGGCCTCTGGCCCAATCTTCCCGAGTTCGCTAGCCCTCATCGCAAGGATTACCCAAGGGCAGAGTAGTGCGATAGCCCTCACCTTGGCGGTCGCAAACATGGGCGGTGCTCTCATCCCGCCCCTCATCGGCATGATCCTGAGGACGAGTGGGCCAAACGTCATGGCAACCACGCTCTTGCTGCTGAGTTGCACTGTGGTGCTGCTCTTTGGACTAGTGCAGTTCTCTCGGCCGGCAGAAGCGCAGCGAGCACCCAGTGCGTAGGCTTTCATTGTCTATATGCAATAACTCTCCATTCACTTCTCTACCATAGCCAAAGACAAGAAAAATCGTTTTTTCCCTTCCAGTTGCCAAAAAAGCGAAATACCACCTTGCTTGACAAGGCTATTAGGGCGTATTATACTTGCCGTAGAGGTTACGCCTTTTTGCTTTCTTGCAAATGTCCCCTGTATGCTGCCGCATAGAGGTGAGAGCAGCCGACCCAACGAGTCGCCTGGAAAGGGAGCCCGCTATGAGCGGAACCAAAGCAAAGGACCCGCGCTTCCCCGATTTTGGCTTCACGGTGCTCGATGGAGCACGTTCGACACGCGTACCGGGCGGTCGCACGATTCAGGAGATAGAGCCCGAGTACAAGATCAAGGGGCGGACGACGTTCAGTGCGCTGTTCAAGAACGACCCCTTCGACTTCTGGGTGGGTCCGTTTTACGTTGGCTTCTGGGGCTTCATCTCTATCCTAGGCGTCATCTTCGGTTCGTATTTCTACCTCTACGCAACCGTTGTACGCGGACCTTACTCACTCGCACAGAACTTTTTTGCTGGACGGATCGATCCACCACCCGCCGCAGTAGGGCTGAACCTAGTCAGCCCAGGGCAACCTGGCTTCCTCTGGCAGATGACGGTACTGTTCGCTACGCTCGCCTTCCTTGGCTGGATGATGCGACAGGTCGACATCAGCATGAAGCTCAATATGGGCTACCACATTGCGGTTGCCTACGGGGTAGTCTTCTCATCGTGGGTAACGCTGCAAATTATTCGCCCGATTGCCCTCGGTCAATGGCATGAGGGGTTTGTCCTCGGTGTTATGCCCCACCTGGACTGGGTCTCCAACTTCGGCTACCGCTACAACAACTTCTTCTACAACCCCTTCCACGCCATTGGTATCACCGGTCTGTTCGCCTCAACCTGGCTCCTCGCTTGCCATGGTTCGCTCATCCTGAGTGCTGCTCAGTACCGAGGCGCTGAGGGGGGGAATATCGAGAATATCTTCTTTCGGGATGCAATTATCTACTCCGTTGGTGAGTCGGGGATTCATCGTCTCGGCTTCATGTTTGCATGTGGTGGTGTCTTGTCGGCAAACCTCTGCATCCTCTTCTCGGGTTGGCCGGTACAAGACTGGGTGAGCTTCTGGAACTTCTGGAATGCACTGCCCTGGTGGAGTGGGGTCTAGGGTAGAGAGTGATACCTAAGCGGTAAGCGCCAGCATCCAGGCGCTCCGGACGAGGAGCAAGCAATGACAACAATAGATTCAACACCGGGTGATCTCAACCTTGGGCCCGGTGCACAGGGACGGATCGGAAAAGCCGTCGAGATCCCGGTCCTAGAGAACTTCGGCCTTGACAGTCAGATCGGCCCGACCTACCTGGGCTTCTGGAACGTCGCAGCCTACGTAACGGGGGGGCTCTTCACCTTCATCTGGTTGGCCGTCATGGCCGCACAGGTCAACTGGAACCCTCTCGCTTTTGCCAAATACTTCTTCGTCCTTCAAGTTGATCCGCCGGCAGCCTTTTATGGGTTGAGCTTTCCCCCACTCGGGCAGGGTGGGTGGTGGCTCATCTGCACCTTCTTCCTCACCATATCGATCGCCTGCTGGTACATGTTCCTCTACACGCGGGCCAAGACCCTCGGTATCAAGCCCTACCTGGCGTACGGCTTTACCGGTGCGATCATTCTCTACCTCGTCATCTACATCGTACGTCCAATCTGGATGGGTGACTGGTCTGAGGCCCCATCCCATGGCTTGAAGGCCCTCCTCGACTGGACAAACAACGTGAGTGTGCGCTACGGAAACTTCTACTACAACCCGTTCCACATGCTCTCGATCTTCTTTCTCCTCGGCTCAACGGTATTGCTGGCAATGCACGCCGGCACTATCTGGGCCCTCGAGAAGTACGCTGCCCACGAGGAGTGGGACGAGCTTCAGGCACCGGGTACCGGAACGGAGCGCGCCCAACTCTTCTGGCGCTGGTGCATGGGCTTTAATGCCAACGCCTATTCGATCCACCTCTGGGCCTTCTGGTTTGCCTGGCTCTGTGGTGTCACCGGCGCTATTGGCGTCTTCCTCTCGATGCCTGATTTTGTGAATAACTGGTTCCAGTGGGGTGTGGAAGCCGGGATCAACTACCCACAAGTGGTCTGGCCAAGCCAGTAGGGTGCCTCAGTTTCGGCTGGGTCAACGTTATGCGAGGAGGAGCCATGCGCTCCTCCTCGTTGCGTTTGGCCCTGCCCAACCCAGCTTCACGTGAGGTGGCGAAACGAGCGTTGTAGGATGGTGGCGAGTGCCGCAGCAGTGGGACGCAACGCCTCGGGATCGGTAGCACTATCAACGATCCAGATCTGATCAGCAACCAGCAGTTCAAGCACCACAATCGGCTCAATGCGGCGGAGTACTCCGCCAGCAAGGAGGGGGCGACGACGTAGCTGTAACCCACCCACCTGGGCAAAGAAGAGCCGCTGGGCCCGATCACGTCCGACCCTACTACGCTGCTGAAAGGTTATCGTACCACTCTCCTGATCACAGCTGATGCTATTCTGCGTCGTCAGAATCGCGTAGCCACCCACCATGCGCTGGTAGCCAAAGCCGCCGATCAGGCCGGCGAGCACGGCGGCAAAAGCGGCAACGGCGAAACCGGAACCAGTTGCGGCACTCACCAGACCGCTGACCGCAATGATCAGACCAATGAGTAGGAGGAGCAGCCCAGTGACGATGGTCAGTCTGCCAACTGATTGGTTCGCAGCCGGTCTTGATTCAAGGGACAGTCGTAGTTCGGACTGCTCCGCTATCGTGTAGTAGGGCTCAGATCCAAGGCGTCGTCCGATACGCTGTGCATCCCCACTCAACATCAGAGTCTCGGCCATGCGTGCACCCCTCATAGTGTGGTATACTACCCCGCCGTCGGTCAGACCTACCTAGGCCGGCAGAGCTCATCTATCGCTGTAGGAGTATTGTGAGGGCTACACTGCCCCACGAGATGAGGAACAGCAACGTATGGCCATCAGCCACACCCTCGAAGTCCAGCATCGTACTACCACCGGAAAACATGTCAAGCACCTGCGTGCGCAGGGTTTGATCCCCGCCACCCTCTATGGTAAGGGCCTCAACCCGCAAAATATCCAGGTGAATGACCGTGCGTTTCATCTGGTCTACCGACAGACCGGGAGAACTGCACTGATTGATCTTTTGCTCGACGGCAGAACGGTCTCGGTCTTTGTCCAGGATGTACAGCGCCATCCCCTGAGCCGCTCTATTATCCATATCGACTTCAAGGTAGTCAATCTCCAGGTAGCAGTTCATGTTGAAGTACCAGTAGTCGCAACTGGTGCATCACCCCTGGTTGCGCGTGGAGATGCACTACTCAACCACGCCCTAGAGCATGTAATGGTTGAGGCCCTTCCCAATGCGCTACCCCAGCATATCGAGGTCGACGTCAGCAGTCTGAACTCGATGGAGAAGAGCATCCAGGTGCGTGACCTCGCTGCGAGCGGCAGTTACAAGATCCTCACCGATGCAGATGCCGTCCTCTTCTCCCTCAACCAGCTCCGTGCCGTTCCAGCGGCGGAGTCGATGGAGGGTACGCCACCTGAGCCTGAGCTCATCCGGAAACCCCGTCGTGAGCCCACCGCCTAGGGAGGGTTTCGTTTCGGCGGAATCGATGCTACCGCCTGGCATTACCAGGCTTGGTGGGAATCCTGTGTGGAGGGCACAGCCCCTCAAAGGGTTTCACGTGACACGCTCCCCGGGAGCGCGGGCGGCTCGCCCGCAACGGTACGACACGCTCCCCGGGAGCGCGGGCGGCTCGCCCGCAACGGTACGACGCGGTGCACACGGGCCACGGATCGTACCGGGAACTTTCCCCAGGCTCCCATGAGCTGCTCTGCGGTGGTCCGGGCCTTGGCACGCTCGCACAGCGCATGGCGATGCACGGGAATGCCCGTTCTCGAACGAGTGAAACCCCCTGAGGGGCACAGCCCTCCACACCTCCTGTGGTTCGACGATGGTTTGGTTCGGGATCCATCACCGACGATACGTACGACCCTTCCAGACGACACCTCGGCCGGTGGTAACACGCCAGATGGCGCGGAGCGCAATGCAAAGGTAGGCGAGCAGACCGAAGGGCCAGAGCGGGGCATGGAGCGGACTGAGGCCATAGATACGGCGGTAGAGTGTACCCCAGAAGCCCCAGGCCACAGCTTGAACGAGGATCCCCAGGGCGATCAAGCTGATGCCAAGGGAGCGCACACCGCGAGTAAGGGTGAATAGCCCTACAACGAGCATGGTCAGCGGCCCGAACGCAAGACCTATCAGACGCGTAACTGCCAACCAGGCGCGCAGACCGCTCGCCCGGATCCCCGCGTGAGCGTGCTTTGCCATGCCTTCAACCACCTCGCGCCCACTGGTGTACATACGGACGTGTAGACAGTCCATGGCATCGCCACCGCCTACCAGATAGCCTGCGCGGCGCAGAGCCTGAGCCAAATGCACGTCTTCCAGGATCTCAGCAGCGACCGCTGCATGCCCCCCAATCGCCTCGTAGGCCGTTCGCCGCACAAGGATACACTGACCATTGGCCAACACCTGGTCAGGGGGCGTATCAGGCCGATCCATGCGCTCGACGGGGTAGAGATCCATGAGCATTGCCTGGAACGGGGGTAAGATGGCACGCTCCCAGAAGCTACCTAGTTCAAGGAAGGGAAAGATCGTGACCATGTCAAGGCCACGTCGCTCTGCATGGGCGAGGAGTGTCGTAACAAGTTGCGGCTGCGGTACCGTATCGGCATCAAGAAAGAGCAACCACTCACCCTGGGCAACAGCAGCGAGTTGGTGGCAGACGTTCGGCTTACCGGCCCAACCAGGAGGTAAAGGGCGCCCCTTCAGCAGGCGTAAGTCTGGATGTGGGGCTAGTTGAGCCAAGATCGTTGCCGTTGCATCCGTCGAGCCGTCGTCTACCACGACTACCTCGAGGTGAGGGTAGTGTTGGTCGAGGGCTGCTCGTACGCAACGACCAATCACCCGCTCTTCGTTGCGTGCAGGAATCAAGACCGAGACAAGGGGGAGCTGAGGCGATAGCAGTGGCGCAGAGCGATCCAGGCGGGGGCGGCGCATAAGTCGTAGCCAATCGCGCCCATAGCCGAGCAGTAGCAGCAACGTGAACCCAAGCGCGCTCAGTAGCGCACGGCGCATAGCTCTCTCCGTGACGGCTCCCAGGGTTCCTCCTGGGCTTTACGGGCTATTTCTTCGTAAGGGATGCTTCAATGTTGGCTGCGCCAGCGTGACCATCTGACGGTACTAGCGCTGGGCCAGGGGTCTCCCCCCTTACACCCCTCGTCGAACGATCAAATGAGTTTAGACCATGTCGGCTGCGCGAGCAGAGACAGATCGGCGGCGCGTGACAGTACCCCCGATTCTGTTCTATGCCGCCATCTCTCTCTCCGCAGTGTGCGGAGGCTCCTTGTAACGCGCCGGGTGTTACCCGGTCTATCCGCAGAGCTGCGATGCGAGTGAGCGGGGTGGTACAGACGCCCGGGCCGAAACCCGTGCTCCCACCGATGAGCCCACCCCACGCACCTTGCTCCCCATCGATTGGCGCAGTCGCCTGGCCGCCGACATTACTGTCGACGCCGGTGGACCTCTTACGCCACCCTTTCACCCCTTACCGAGTTGCCCCGGCGGGTCTGCTCTCTGTTGCCGTCTTGCGTCACACGGGCGTTGCCCCCCGTGTGCCCCCACTTACTGTTTCGTGGGGCAATCTTCCACCTCACGGTGGGCGAGGAGTCGGGAAGTTCCTCTGGAGATGAATTCCAGCGGCGGCTTGTCACGCGCCGTCTGATTCTATTATACCATGTCGAATTCTGAGCCATGCCGAACAGCATGGTATGATGAGGTAGACGACACACCCTGAGGGCTGCGACCTCCACACTCCTACAAGAAGATCAAACTGGTTTGAACCATGCCGTATATACGATTTGCGAGTAAACGAGTGCGCTACATCCTAACCCTGCTGAGCCTGATCTGCTTACTGGGCGGCTGCAGTTGGCAACCCTGGGGACGTGAGGCTGCGGGAGTAACGGCTACCCCTCAGAGTGAACTGAGCACGCCCCTACCACGACCGACAGCCGGGACAGCGAGTAGCAGTAGGCCCACACCACTACCAGTTCCTGCATCGGCGACAGCCACCGATGTTCGACCGACGCCCACGTTCGAGCCAATCGAACCAACACCAACGCTGGCGTCTGTTGATGCCGAGGCGCGTCGCCAGATCTTTGAACGTACATGGACGATTGTGCGCGACCGCTATGTCTACGAGGATTTCCGAGGAGTCGATTGGGAGGCAGTGCGTACCGAATTTACCCCTCTGATCATAGCAGCGACAACACCTGAACGCTTTTACGAACTGATGCGGGGGATGATTGCACGCCTTGATGACGAGCACTCACGCTTTGAGTCACCGCAACAGGTCGCGGCTCAGCAG
The DNA here is from genome assembly GCA_903915775.1 of uncultured Chloroflexota bacterium. Lineage (GTDB taxonomy): Bacteria > Chloroflexota > Chloroflexia > Chloroflexales > Chloroflexaceae > Viridilinea. Next base: position 11,436 of record CAIWUD010000066.1, read on the forward strand.
GCTGAATTTCGGGGTCGTCTACGCTACGGTGGTATCGGGGCACTCATTCGCACCATTGAAGAGGGCGGACTGGTGCTCAACCTTGCACCTGATGGCCCAGCTGAACGTGCTGGGGTACAACTACGTGATGTGATTCTGGCGATTGATGGTATCCCTTTCACCGATCGTACAGCTTTCGGTCCCGATGGACCGATTGGAGCGGTACGTGGTGAACCAGGTACGCCGGTACGCCTGACGGTACGCACGGCTAACAACCCACCACGCGAGCTTACGCTGCTCCGCGAGGCTATTGCCAGTGAGGCCTTCAATCGGGTGCGTGGGCGCCTGCTCCCTCGCGATCGTGACATTGGCTTAATCGAGATCCCGAGCTTCTACGTAGAAGAGCTCGACGCCCGCGTACGGGAGAAGGTAGAAGAGTTACGCGCAAGCGGGGAACTGCGCGGCCTGATCATTGATGTGCGTGGCAATTCAGGTGGTTATGTCCACCTGATGCGAAACACCATTGCGCTCTTCCACGATGGAGGGAGCATTGGCAGCACCAGTGGTCGTAATCAGCGTGAGGAGCAGATCATTCCCCGCGGTCAGCAGATCGCAGCCCTTGACGGGCTACCCATAGCCGTGCTGATCGACGCAGACACAGTAAGTGCCGGTGAGATGTTTGCCGCAGGCATGCAGGTACTTGGACGAGCGGTGATTGTCGGGGTGCCAAGTGCGGGTAACACCGAGAATCTCTACAGCTACGACTTTGATGATGGTTCCCGACTTCTGATTGCCGAGGTTGCCTACCGCCTACCCGATGGCACCCTGATTGAGGAACGGGGTGTCATTCCTGACCGCATCGTGGAGAGCGAATGGTGGCGCTTTGACCCTGATGACGATCCCCAGCTACGAGCCGCGCTCGAGGAGTTGGCACAGGCTATGGTCGTTACGCCAGGGCAGTAGCAACGAGGAGGATGGGGGCAATCTCAGGTTCGCCAAGAGCGCAAAGATGGGAAGTACCCATGTCGGCAAGGGGCAAGCTAGCGGCGCAGAGATCAAGCCCTGGTGGATCGAGAAGATAGGCGGCGAGCTGAGTCTGCTGAAAGCCAGCGGTGTAGAGATCTCGAAGGAGCTCCGCGCCAAGGTCGTCGGCGGGAGGTAAAGGGAGCGGTGGTGAGGCTTGAGGAGCCCAGAAACGTCGGCGTACCCAACGCTCACCGGCTACCGTGACAACCAGAGCTCCTCCGGTACGGAGAACCCGGCGCACCTCAGAGAGTGCACGCTGAGGGAGGGTGAAGAGGCGCAGAGCGGCAACACACCAGACCAGATCGACTGAAGCGGAGCGGAGAGGGAGCTGGTGGGCATCGGCAACGAGACGATAGTCGCCTACGGATTGGCTGAGGGAGGCATGATCGTTATCGACGGAGAGCAGTAGGGCATCAGGGAGCGCTGCTTCAGCCAGCCAGGGGGTACGTTGCCCGGTGCCCGAAGCAAGATCGAGCACGACCTGAGCGGTGAAAGGGGTTGCTGCGGCAAGTGCTGCCCGGAGCAACTCAGCATGCGCCACAGCAAGGTCAGGACGGGCAGGATCGTTACCCATGGCGTGTCTCACATTGGCTTGAGCGTTCAATGGGAGGTGGGAAGGGCTACACCTCTCCATTGGTATCGCTAGAGGGTCAAGCTGATGCAGCGAGAATTGAGGCATGCCCATAAAGCGGAGGGCACATGTGGAACTATTCCCCTGGTAGACAGGGCATGTCATGGTAGCACCGATCACCATCAGCCGCTTACAGGCCTACGAGGGGCCCAATACGGTTCAACCGACACCAGGAGTCGTATTACGGCTCGCGTGCGATCGCGATCGTGGAGCACGGATCCGCGCGGCCATAAAAGATAGCGCTCAGGCCATCGGTCTGGTGATCGGCCAACTGGCCATCGACAGCAAGCGCGGCAACCTCGGCATCGATATCAGCGTACGGTTCAGCTGCGAGCTACCCCAACTTGGCGCGGCAGTTTGCGCGTATGTAGTTGCAGGCATTACTGCTGAGGCAGTTGGCGACCATACGTGGGATCATGAAGCACCACTCATTGCACTACGGGAGCGCCGACAGCGTGAAGCGGTACCACTCACCGCGGTACAACTGATTGCCGAGGCACGACGGCGTGGACTACCAAGCTTTGTCACTGCTACCAGACAGCTGCAGATCGGTTATGGGGTACACGGCTGGAGCTGCGATCTCGCCACGCTACCGAACAAGGCGCCCACCCTACCATGGGCAGAACTGGGCGTTATACCGATCAGCATCGTCACCGGAGCGAGCAGCCGTGATCGGGTAGTCGAGCAGGTAGCCACAGAGCTCAGGGCGGGCGGGCAGCGTGTGACCGCCCTGAAAGCGGCGAGCTTTCATGCCACCCGCGCGCTGCTCGCCGATCCCCATACTGAAGCCCTGGTACTTGGCCTTACAAGCGAGGCGATCATACGCTACGGACTACCAGTCGAGCAGTGCGATCGAGCAATCATTACGGACTGCAGTGGACCGCGGCCTACGGAAGCCGAAGATGACGAGGAGTGGGTACGGGCACTCGGCCTGCCAATGCTCATCGCAGCAGAAGCCGTCCGCATCAACCTCTCTGATCCAGGACTCACCCAACTGGTTCCATATGCGCCCAACGGAGTGATCATGTTTCAGGTGGGTGAGGGGTAGTCACGATCCAAAGGGGAGGTGCGGAGGGCTTCGCCCTCCGCACACAACCCAAACCTCGCCCTAAGATCGCCAGAAGGTCAAGCCAGCGTGGCCACAATTGAACCCTGTCTAACGGCGTTCAATCAGGAGACGCATGGCGGTCCGTTCCTCGTCATCAATTGCCACATCGATGAATGAGGGGGCACAGACGATATCAACACCTTCATCCGCGAGATAGCTCCGCGCAATAGCGATCGCTTTCACGGCCTGATTGGTCGCTCCAGCACCAATTGACTGCACCTCAACAATACCACTCTCACGAATCACCCCCGCAATAGCGCCAGCAACAGCACTTGGGCGTGAGCGCGTCGAAACTTTTAGGATCTCCACACTCGGAGATGTCTGGATTTCACTACCATCAGTAGTACGCGCAATCGGCAACGGCTGAGCACTGCTCATACGATTCTCCTGCGTGTCAGACGATGGGTCGATAGATGGATGATCTAGGGAGGACTCAAAGCTCATCGGGCCATCCCTTCCGAAACGAGCGGCGACAGAAGCAAGGTACCTCTACCACCGATTACCTACTCAGCGCGCATAATCAACCGCACGGGTCTCACGAATAATGGTTACTTTAATCTGACCAGGATACTGGAGACTCTCCTCGATCTTCTTCGCCACATGACGAGCGAGATGAAGACTAGCCAAATCGTCGATCTGATCCGGTTGTACTAACACCCTCACCTCACGACCAGCCTGCACGGCAAAGGCACGCTGCACACCAGGAAAGGAGGTTGCAACCGTCTCCAAAGCCTCAAGACGTTTAATATAGAGGTCAAGCGTCTCTCGGCGGGCACCAGGACGACCACCAGAGATCGCATCGGCAGCAATCACGAGGAAGGCCTCAATTGAGGTTGGCTCCTCGTCGTGATGGTGAGCAGCGATAGCGTGGACAATCGCGGGAGAGCGACCGAGGCGCCGCGCAATATCGGCGCCAATCAGGGCGTGGGGGCCCTGAACCTCGTGATCCACTGCTTTACCGATATCGTGGAGCAGCGCTGCGGTCTTCGCAACGCTGATATTTGCACCGAGCTCTGCAGCCATGTGGGCAGCAAGGAGTGAACACTCCAACGAATGCTGGAGTACATTCTGACCGTAACTCGTACGATACTTGAGCCGTCCGAGGAGTTTGATCAGGTCGGGATGGAGACCCTGGACATTTGCTTCATAGGCAACACGCTCACCCTCTTCACGCATCACCGCATCGATCTCAGCCTGCGTCTTCTGCACCACCTCCTCAATTCGTGAGGGATGGATGCGTCCATCTTTGAGCAGCTTGATCAGGGCGACCCGAGCGACCTCGCGGCGTACCGGATCATGACATGAGAGGGTCACTGCCTCGGGGGTATCGTCCACAATAATATCAACACCGGTAAACTGCTCAAAAGCACGGATATTTCGGCCTTCACGGCCAATGATCCGTCCTTTCAGCTCTTCGCCAGGCAGATGCACGGTCGAGACCGTAATCTCAGCTACATAATCACTGGCACAGCGCTGTACCGCCAGGCTAATAATTTTGCGAGCAGTCTTCTCGGCCTCTTCTTTCGTCTGCTGCTCGACCTCACGGATGCGACGAGCCGCATCATCGCGCGTCTCACGCTCGACCTGGGCGAGAATAATTGCACGGGCCTCATCACGGCCCAACTGCGAGATCCGCTCAAGCTCATGGACCTGGGCAAACTTGAGTTGCTCAACTTCCTGGTGGAGCTGTTCGATCTGACGCTCTCGGGTCTGGAGTTGACGATCACGACGCTCCAAACCATCAATCTTCCGATCTAAATTCTCTTCTTTGCGCTGAATGCGCTCCTCCTGCTTCTGCAGGCCCTGGCGTGCTTCACGCAACTCAGCCTCAGCTTCATTACGTACACGTAGGGCATCATCTTTTGCCTGAAGTAAGATCTCTTTTTGCTGGGAACGGGCCTCTTCAATCAGCAGGCGCGACTCAGCCGCCTTGCGCTCGACCAGTGAGTTAGCACCGTGGTTGACCCACATGATACTCAGGCCTGCGCCCGCAGCTAGCCCTGTGATCAGAGCAAGCGCGACCCAGAGTATATCAAACACTATAGCCTCCTAATACGGTTGTAAAGGTGCACCGGCAAGGCTCCATACAGCTGGACCCGCCGTGCGGTGCAGTGGGAATGCGCCATATCAATGGAAAGATAACCAGAGGTTGTTTGCCACTCCCAGAGTAACGTAGTGGCTTCCTGCCCCCGCTGCTCAAATCAAGCGATGCGAGGGCAACACGGCCCGCTTCAGCAATGTGTCAAGCCCGTCTGAACCAGGCTACTATGTTTTACAGATGCCATTGACAAGAAGATCGGACATTTCACAGTAGAGAACTGTCGTAAGCTCATAATACTTAGCAAGACTCATCATGTCAAGAATAGTGCACTCCAGAACTAGTAACGGCTTGCTAACACTTTGCCTGAAGGATGTGGCAGCATTAGCTTACCATGGTTAACAACCGTCCACTCAGGTACGCATCGCCTCAGCCACACGCTGACCAATCTCGACGGCGAAGTTTGTACCACGATCCCAAGGGTAGACCTGGCTCATACTTGCCCAGAAGAGGCCAGGTAAGGGGGTCTGGAGCGGTGGAATATGGAGACTATGGCCCACGGGCACAATTGGCTGGGCATAGCGCTCACGGTGGAGCCAACTCTCGCGTACCCAGGTTGGGTCAAAGTCCGGATTGATCATGCGCAGCGCAGGGAGAAAGCGATCCTGAAGTTCTGCTTTCGTCAGTCTGAAGAATTCATGGTCAGGTTCAAGGTAGTCACCCAGGTAGATCAGATGGTCGCCGCCGTAGTGGTCGGGCGAAATAAAGCTCGTATGCTCCACCAGGGCTAGGAAGGGAAACTGGTCTTTGGGCATATTCACCCAGTAGAGGCCCCCAGTGAATGGTCTGGTCAGGGCGAGGGTCATGACGACAGCGCCCATCGAGCGCAACTGGCGCAGGCGACCGAGATAGACATCGGGGAGTTGAGGCACGAGGTGCGCAAGGAGACTGGGCGATCCCGTTACCAGCAGCTGATCAAAGGCCATGGCTGGGAGGCCAGGAGTGGTGAGTTCCCAGCCCTGATCGAGTCGACGCACCGTGCTGACCGGAGAGCTGAGATGAACGACAACACCTTGCCTGCGAATAGCCGCGAGGAGGGCATCAGAGAAGGCTTGAAATCCACCGGCGAAATAGCCAAGTTTGAAGCTCCGCGCGCGTAGGCGAGCCCACAACCAGGCCATATTCACCTCGTCGGCGTGGGGACCAAACTTACCCTCCAACAGGGGGCGCCAGAGAGTTGCGTAGACTCGTGGGCCGGCCACACGCGAAGTCCAGGCGGCAGCAGTAGTCTGCTCCAGGCGACGCCAGTTTGTCGTCAGATACTTCAGGTAGAAGGCTACAGCACCGAAACGCACGCGATCGAGCATGGGCAGTGCTGGGAAACGCAGCACCTGGAGGGGACCATTCAGATCATAACCACGACCCTGCCACCACTGGGCAGTCACCTGGCTCCGAAAGAAGAGGCGGTCAGCAAAACCGATCTCCTCGGCAAGCTTGATGATTGCACGATCGGTTTGAAAGATATGGTGGTAGAAGCGCTCGAGGGGCCAGGCCCAACGCTCGCTACGAAAGCCAGAGGCGAGACCACCAACCAGTGGTGCGGACTCAAAGACGGTCACCTGACGACCGGCTCGGGCCAACTCGTAGGCGGCGGTCATCCCAGCTACCCCGGCACCAAGGATAGCGACATTCATGGCGTACCCCCCGGAGCGGTATCATCAGTGTTACTGCGCTGCTCCTTGATGGCGGCAGCACGCTCCATATCCCTCCAGCCGATGCTCTGGCGCAGCATGTAGTAGGCGCCGAGGAGGGTTATGGGTAGCCAAAGGGCAATATGGAGAACGACGGTATAGCCTGAAGCGATTGGCTGGGGCAGACCGAACTGCATGAGGATAGCAATGCCAGGGGCGTGAAAGGTGCCCACGTAGCCTGGAGTCGATGGGATCGTGGTGAAGAGATTAACGACCGCGGTCATGAGCATGAGCACCGAGAAGGAGAGGTTGAGTGAGAAGGCATGCATAACGATCCAGTAGGTGAGCGTCTCAATCAGCCAGATTAGGAGTGAGAAGAGCATAATCTGGCTGAGCTCACGGGGGCTACGGAGTGACTGGAGGCCAATGACGAAGCGATCGAAGAGGCCGTGGGCGGTCGTGCGCCAGCGGTGCGGGATCAGACGATCGACAAGGAGCGTATAGAGCAGACTGATACGCTGAGGGCGAGCGGCAAGGAGTATGAAGAGCAAAAAGAGGATGAGGAAGAGGGCGCTGAGAATGAATACAAAGAGGCGGTAGGTGGGTGGCAGTGGGGTGAAGGGCAGGGTCACGAAGATGAAGAGGAGCATGACCAACCCATCGAAGATGCGCTCCAGCAGTACCGTGGCCAACGAGGCACTCATAGGAACCGCTTCGCGCCGGCGGAGAACGTAGCTCCGTAATACCTCACCGGCACGGGCGGGGTAGACATTATTCCCCATGTAGCCGATAACTACGGTTGGGAAGAGGCGAGTTACCGGAATAGGGCAGACGTGGAGCAGCATGGAGCGCCAGCGCCAGGTACGCAGCCAGACACCGACAAAGTAGACGGCCACCCCCGGTAGGATCCACCAGTAGTTGGCCTCACGGACAATCTGCCAAAAGCGCTGTAGGTCGAGCCCACGTAGGGCAAAAGCCAGAAAGAGGATGCTCACTCCCAGACTGGCCCAGAACTTCCAATTGCGCACGCATCCCCCCCCAGCGCTGTGAAGTATTGTACGTAGGAGATTATCATACCACAGTTGGGTGTGGTGCTACTTCGGCTACACCGGTGCGATCCCCTGG
>CAIWUD010000067.1 GCA_903915775.1 uncultured Chloroflexota bacterium
CGAGGATGACAACGTGCTCGTCGCTGGTATCGAGGGTTCGCCCTACGCGATTGGCTACTTCGGCTACGCCTACTATGTCGAAAATGCCGATCGCCTGAAGATCCTCAACATCGAGGGTGTCGAGCCGACCGAGCAGAGCACCGAAGATGGGAGCTACCCCCTTGCCCGACCGCTCTTCATCTACTCAGCTGCCTCAATTATGCAGGCTAAGCCTCAGGTGGCTGCCTTCATCAACTACTACCTCACCTACGTGAACGATGAGATTGTTGATGTTGGCTACTTCCCTGCCTCAGCGACTGCGCTCAACAGCGCCCGTCAGAACTGGCTCGATGCCCAACCGTAAGGCTCGGTTAGATCGCATCTTCGCCGCTCTGAGACACCCCCTCTTCCATGGCGAAGAGGGGGTGTTTGTGTAGGGCGTGACTATTGGTATACTGTGCTTGGTATGTTTCAATTTCGGTTGTGCCAGCTTCACCATCTGGCAGCACCAAAGCTGGGTTGGGCGGTTTTGTGGAGGGCTTCGTCTTTCACCCCTTCCGTAAAGTTGCCAAGCTTGTCTGAATCATGCCCCTGAGCATCATACGAACCACGCCACTACCAAGCAGATCGCGGAGCGCAGCCTTGTCGCACGTACCAGATGATCCTCCTCACAGCTATGACCGAGGTGACAGCATGACCGACCAGGTTACCGTGAGTTCTGCTACCCAACCACGACGCGCGATATCTGCAAAGATTGTGCAGCTTCAGCGGCGCCCACGTATCGGCGAGACGATCATCCAGGTGGTGCTCTTCTTCTGCGGCTTTGTCTCCATTTTCACCACTATCGGCATCGTGTATGTGCTCTTTCAAGAATCACTCTCCTTCTTCGCTGATCCTGAAGTGAGCTTGAGCGAATTCTTTACCAAGACCGTTTGGCAACCCCAGATCGGCGAGTTTGGCATTCTTCCCCTCGTCAATGCCACGCTGCTCACCAGCTTCATCGCGATGCTCGTTGCTCTACCCCTTGGTATTGGGATGGCGATCTACCTGAGCGAGTACGCTTCGCTACGACTGCGGAGTACACTCAAACCGATTATCGAACTCCTGGCCGGCATTCCCACCGTTGTTTACGGCTACTTCGCCCTCACTTTCGTCACCCCCGCCCTCCGCGATCTCTTCGGGCGCGACACCGTTTCGATCTACAATAACCTGTCAGCGGGGTTGGTTGTCGGCATCCTGATCACGCCAATGATCGCCACCCTGAGCGAAGATGCCCTGAGCGCAGTACCGAGCAGTTTGCGCCAAGCCAGTTTTGGTCTCGGTGCAACGCGCTGGGAGACGGCCATCCATATCGTTGTGCCGGCAGCCCTCTCTGGCATCATCGCTGCAGCGATCATTGCCATGTCGCGGGCGGTCGGTGAAACCATGGTCGTTGCCCTTGCCGCCGGTGCAAGCCCCAACTTTACCTGGAACCCTTTTCAGCCCGCTGAGACAATGACTGGCCACATCGCTCGTATCTCCGGTGGTGATCTGAGCTACGGTAGTATCGATTACCGCTCGATCTTCGCGATCGGCCTCGTACTCTTCTTTGTTACCCTAATCCTGAATATTGCTAGTCGCCAGATCGTGCGCCGTTTCCGTGAGGTCTACGAATGATCCCTAGTAGCTCAACTGGGCGACTCCCCCAGGGTCGTGAGGTCAATGCGAATGTGGCCCGGCGCCAGCGCTATGGCAAGGCTTGGGAGTATCTCCTGCTCACCAGCACGCTGCTTGGCTTGGTCGTGCTCGTGCTGCTGATCTTCAATATCGTTAATGACGCCTTTGGCGCTATCGCCACTCAGTCATCGGTTGAAGTGGAATCACTCACCGGTGGCCGTGACCTTGAAGAGCTCTCACAGGCCGAGTTGATCGCCATTCTCGAGGCGGAGTTACGTTCGCGTGTGCTGCGCAACCTCGAGCGTGAACAGCCGCTCGTTGAACGTGAACAGGCCAATTTGATCGACCTGATCAACACCGAGATTGTCAAGCCTGAGATTGTTGCCATCTACCCGCTCAATCGCTTTCTCTTCGAGCGTAGTGCCATTGAAGCTCAGTTGGCCGCCGAGTTTCCCCGTGCTGAGCTCTCCTTTAAAAGTTGGCTCAGTGGAAACTTTATCACCAACCCGATGTCGAGCGACCCACTTAAGGCTGGAGTACGCACCGCCATCCTGGGCTCCCTCTGGCTGCTCAGCCTGACTATTCTCATCGCCTTCCCACTCGGGATCGGTGCAGCGATCTACCTTGAAGAGTATAAGAATGAGAAGCCCTTCGATGAACGAAGTAGCTTGGGCAAGCGAGCAAACGCGCTGATCACGCGAGCTGCCGGGCTGATCGAGACTAACATCTACAACCTCTCGGGCGTCCCATCAATCATCTACGGTATCCTGGGCCTGGCGATCTTCGTTCGTGCCCTCGAGACGATCACCAGTGGGAGTATCTTCGGTGGTAGCGATACGACCGCCAACGGACGTACCATCCTCTCTGCTGCACTGACCATGACCCTCCTGATCCTCCCCGTGGTGATTATCTCCTCGCAGGAGGCGATCCGCGCTGTGCCGAGCTCGTTACGCCAGGCGAGCTACGGTCTTGGGGCCACCAAGTGGCAGACGATCTGGAATATCGTGCTTCCCAATGCGATGCCTGGTATTCTCACCGGTACCATCCTGGCAGTCTCACGTGCCATTGGTGAGACCGCCCCACTCATTGTGATCGGTGCCTCAACCTTCATTGTGACCGACCCTGAGGGGCTCTTCTCCAAATTTACCGTCCTACCCATCCAGATCTACAACTGGACCTCACGCCCCCAGGAGGAGTTCCGTGCGATTGCGGCGGCAGCCATCATGGTTCTCTTGACGATTCTCGTCACCCTGAACGCCACAGCGATTATCCTTCGCAACTATCTCCGTTCAAAGAGGGTGGGCTAATGACTATCCAGGAAAGCAAGTATGCCATCGAGGCCCACGGTATGAGTGTCTTCTACGGTGCTTTTCGCGCCGTGAAAGGCGTTACCCTCGGCATCGAGAAGAACCGGATCACGGCCCTGATCGGGCCCTCAGGCTGTGGGAAGAGCACGGTGCTCCGTTCGTTCAACCGCATGAATGACCTGATTGCTGGTGCGCGTACTGAGGGCGAAGTCCTCTATCGGGGACAGAACCTCTATGCCCCTGATGTTGATGCGGTGCAGGTGCGGCGTAACATCGGCATGGTCTTCCAGAAGCCGAACCCCTTTCCTAAAAGTATCTACGACAACATCGCCTACGGTCCGCGGATCAACGGCTGGAGGGGGAGCAAGAGCGAGCTCGACGAGCTCGTTGAACGCGCTCTGCGTGACGCCGCCCTCTGGGATGAGGTGAAGGATGATCTGAAGAAGAGTGGATTAGCAATTTCTGGTGGTCAACAGCAGCGCCTCTGTATCGCCCGCGCCCTTGCGGTTGAGCCAGAGGTGATCCTGATGGACGAGCCCTGCTCGGCACTCGATCCGATCTCAACCCTCAAGATCGAGGAGTTGATGTTTGAGCTACGCCAGAACTACACCATCTGCATCGTCACCCACAACATGCAGCAGGCGAGCCGCGCCTCCGACTATACCGCCTTCTTCCTGATGGATCGGCAAGATCGTGCCGGACAGTTGATTGAGTATGGTTCGACCGATCAGATCTTCCAAAGCCCGCGTGATAATCGTACGGAACAGTACATCTCGGGGCGTTTTGGATGAAGGAGGTGCGGATGGATTCACCTTATACGCAGATCCTGTTCGCTGTTGATCAGGGTGTAGCAACGCTCACCCTCCAGCGTCCTGAGCGGATGAATGCCCTGGGTGCCGCGTTGATCAGCGAGGTGACCCATGCCCTCCACTGGGTCGAAGCGGAGCACGAGGTCAGCGTGCTCGTGTTGACCGCCGCTGAGGCGCGGGCCTTCTCCAGTGGTGCCGATCTTAAGGAGCGTGCTGCCCTTGACAGCAGTGGACGTTGGGTTCACAATCGTGCACTGAGCGATATGGTGCAACAGGTGGCCCGACTCCCGATCCCCACCATTGCGGCGATCAACGGCCTGGCCCTCGGTGGTGGCTGTGAATTGGCATTAGCCTGTGATCTTCGTATTGCCGCCGAGCATGCCGCATTTGCGCTACCCGAAGTTGGTCTGGGCATTATTCCTGGTGCCGGAGGGACGCAGCGTCTCCCCCGCCTCATTGGGCCAGCACGGGCCAAAGAGCTCATCTTCAGCGGACGGCGGATCAGCGCCGAGGTCGCCCTGGAGTGGGGCCTGATCAACCAGATCTGCAGTGCTGACGCACTCCTCGCGACTACGCACGAATTGGCTCACCAGATTGCCCGTCAGAGCCCACTCGCGGTTGCCTATGCCAAGCATGCCATTGATAGTGGCTTGGATGGCTCACTCGAGCAGGGGCTGCATGTTGAGGCTATGGCGATCCACGCCGCCCTGCACGCTGAAGACTACCAGCTCGGCCTGGCTGCCTTCGCTGAGCGTAAGCCAGCACGCTTCCCGCCCCGCAAAACGCACCGTATCGTCTGAAGTATGGGCTGTTTGAGGCTCTCTGCGATCCTCCGCGCCCTCTGCGGTGTGTAAAGCTACTGGTGCAGCCGAAATTGATGCATGTCGTATGCTATAATGAGCTATATTTCTGCTTAGAGATCATCGTTTGCCGTATGTCCCACAAGACGGCCAAGTCGCTGCGAACCGTGACCACAGGTCGCTACCGTATATGCTGACGCGTATCCTTACGACTGAGCCGGCAGATATCGCGGTTGCGGCAGCACTGCTACGGGCTGGTGAACTGGTAGCCTTTCCCACGGAGACTGTCTATGGATTGGGTGGTGATGCCCTGAGTGCTGAGGCAGTTGCCGCGATTTTCGCTGCGAAGGGGCGTCCGGCTGAGGATCCACTGATTGTCCACCTCGCCGATCGCTCTGAGTTGCCACGTGTTGTTGCCGAGGTACCGCCCCTCGCCGAGCGCTTGGGCGCAGCCCTCTGGCCAGGGCCACTGACGCTCATCCTGCCCCGTGGGCCGGATGTCCCACTCCTGGTAACCTCAGGTCGGGCAACGGTTGCAGTACGAGTGCCCGATCATCCCGTTGCACGTGCGCTGATCAGGGCAGCTGAGCGGCCCCTGGCCGCACCGAGCGCAAACCGTTTTGGCCACACCAGTCCCACGACTGCAGCCCACGTCCTGGCCGATCTCGAAGGGCGTATTGCGGCGGTGATTGATGGAGGTCCTACACCGATTGGCGTTGAGTCGACGGTGCTCGATCTGACCAGGCCTGTTCCTACCCTCCTCCGCCCTGGCGGAGTGAGCCTGGAGCAACTCCGTGACCTGTTAGGTGATGTGGTGGTCGGCGAGCATGTGGCCTCACGTGGGCCTATGGCTTCACCAGGGCTGCTCGAACGCCACTACGCCCCGGAGAGTCTGCTCTGGCTCGTGGTTGGAGCGGCACCAGCGGCACTAGCTTGGCTGCGCACACGGGCAACAAGCGAACTGGCTGCTGGAAAGCATGTTGGTCTGCTCCTCACCGATGAAGATGCTGTAGCCCTGGCGGATCTCAATGCCGACTGTGAGCGTCTGGGATCGAACCGTTCGCCCGAGCGGATTGCCCACCGGCTCTACAGTGCCCTCCGCAGCCTCGACGCACGTCGGCCCGATATTATCCTTACTCGTGATCTGGGTGAGCACGGTCTGGCTCGTGCAGTGAGCGATCGCTTGACCCGTGCTGCAGCTGGGAGGATTGTTCGCCTGATAGAATAGTAGGCATGCTTCCATTGAGCCATGCCGAATGGTAAGGAGTCAGTTCATGCACCACGAACCCTCAAAACTAGGTGGAGAGGTGTCATACGCACTACCTTCGCCCATCCGTTTAACCCGTGGCCGTCTACGCTCCGTGCTACCGTTGGCCCTGCTGATCCCCATCGTGACCCTGCTTGCCGGCTGCGGTAATCTGCTGCCTATCAATCAATCAACACCTACGAATCAGCCAGTCGTGGTCATCGTTACGGCGACCCCCGCTCCTAACCAGCCTGCGGCTGCGACCAGTGCGCCGGCCCCGACTGAGGTCGTGCCTGCGCAGCCCACTTCCGCGGTTCCACCCCCGGCTACCACGACGCTGCTCGAGCGTGTGCGCGAACGTGGACGATTGGTCTGTGGTACCAATGCCGATCTCCCTGGATTTGGCTTCTACGACCGTGTGCGCGATAGCTGGAGCGGCTTTGATGTCGACTTTTGCCGCGCCGTAGCTGCAGCGATCTTCGGTGACGCTGAAGCAATCGAGTTCGTTGGGCTGAATACTTCGGGGCGAAATGAGCGTTTTGAAGCAGTACGTAGTGGTAGTGTTGATCTGCTCTTCCGTAACACGACCTGGACGCTGGGGCGTGATCTCTCCCAGCTCGCTTTTGGGCCCACCACGTTCCATGACGGTCAGACCTTCATGGTGCGCACCAACTCTGGTATTACGAGCTCAGCAGACCTGGCGGGGAAGCGCATCTGCGTGGCTAAAGGAACGACCAGTGAGCAGAATCTGAACGACGACTTCGCTGCGCGCGGGATCCGCTTTGAGGCGGTGAGCTACGATGATGAGGGTCAACTCTATCCAGCGTACGATAACGGAGAGTGTGACGCTGTGACGAGTGATAGTTCGCAGCTCGCTTCGAAGCGCGAGACGCTGACTCGACCCGCAGATCACCTCGTTCTTGGCGAACGCATCTCGCGCGAGCCCCTCGGGCCGGTCTTCATTGAGGGTGATGAGCAGTGGCGCGATCTTGTCAGTTGGGTAGTCTTCGCGACTATCTACGCCGAGGAGTTGCGCGTCAGCCAGGCTGACGTCGAACGTCAGGCTCAGAGTAGCGATGACCCACGTGTGCGGCGCCTCCTTGGCCTGGAGGGTGATTTTGGCAGCCGCCTCGGTGTAGATAACGATTTCGCGCTGCAGATCATCCGCCAGGTGGGCAACTACGGCGATATCTACGAGCGTAACCTTGGCCCAGATACGCCGTTCGCCCTCGATCGTGGCCCGAACAAGGCCTGGAACTTGGGCGCTGGCGGTGTGCTTGCCTCACCACCTTTCCGCTGATCGTAGAGGATGGCCCCATGACCCAGCCTGTTGTCTGCCCGGCCTGTCGTAAACTCAACAGTAGCCGGGCACGCTTCTGCCAGCACTGCGGCCACGATGTCATTCTCAACAATGCGGGGCCGCGCTACTTCCTGACCCGTGTGATCAAGGAGGGTGGCCAGGGTGCGGTCTATGAAGGCTGTGATGAGGCGGGTAAGGTCTACGCGGTCAAGGAGATGCTCGACAATTTCAGTGACCCGAAGGAGCGGGCCGATGCCGTTGTTCGTTTCACCGCTGAAGCTGAGACATTGCGTCGGCTGAGTCACCCCCGCATTCCGCGTATCTACGCCTCGTTTGACGACGCTGGACGCCACTACCTGGTGATGGACTTCATCCGTGGCGAGGATCTTGATGATATCGTCACCCGCGAAGGCCCCATCCCAGAGGCCCGGGTGCTCGCCTGGGCCACGGAGTTGTGCGACGTCCTGGAGTATCTCCATGGGCGTGGGGTGATCTATCGCGATCTCAAGCCCTCAAATATGATGCTTGAGCAGCCAGGTGGTACGCTCAAGCTGATCGACTTCGGGATTGCCAAAGTCTTTCAACCCCAGACGCGTGGAACGCAGATCGGGACTCCCGGCTATGCTCCCCCAGAGCAGTACCAGGGGATGGC
>CAIWUD010000068.1 GCA_903915775.1 uncultured Chloroflexota bacterium
CGAGATCCAGGGCTGTGTTGCCGGGTTGGAGCGCGACAAGGCAGCGGTGGTAGCCGCCCTCTCCCTGTCCGTTAGCAACGGGCAGGGAGAGGGACAGGTGAATCGGCTCAAGCTGATCAAGCGCAGCATGGATGGGCGCGCGAACTTCGATCTCCTACGTCAGCGCGTGATCGCTCCAACCAGCTGATGTCCATTCACGGGAAGTGCGGGAGAGCCACTTTTAGGAGTATCAAAAACAAACGGGAAAGTGTGCTTACTGTGAAACATCTGTTTGATAAACCTTCCTCTACGAGCAAGCTTGTGGTATAGTGACCCTACGATGAGCGAAAGGAGTTGGTGATGAGTGGTGCAACTGTCTATCGGGAGCGTGTGTTACACGAGATTGACGCACTGCCTGAAGAATATTTGCCCTTTGTCCTCCAATTAGTCCAGACTTTTCGGGAAAGTATCGCCCTCAAGGAGGCAGCGGCGAGCTTCAAGCAGGGATGGCATGAAGCACAAACCGGGCATATCGCGCCACTGAAAGACCTGTGGGATGGTATCGATGCCGACTGAGGAGCATGCGCTCGCTGAAACACCCGTATTCTTCACGGGTGAATTCAAACGTAATGTACGCCAACTCGCCAAGAAATATCGCCGGATTAAGGCGGATATTCAACCCATTCTTGATACGTTGGCCGCGGGACAGACGCCAGGTGACCAGATTCCAGGCGTCCCTTTTGAAGTCTACAAAGTACGGGCCCGTAATACCGATAGCGCACGTGGGAAAAGTGGCGGCTATCGGATCATCTATCAGCGCACCATGGAACGCACCATCATCCTCATCACGCTCTACTCCAAGACCGAACAAGCGGATGTGACACCCCAAGACATCCAGCAGATTATTACGACGTACGAAGCGGAACCGTCAGTTAGTGACTCAACCCAAACCGTTGAGACACCCCACCCTGTGTGCTAAGCTACCCTTGGACAGATCGGAACCGGAAACCCGTTGCAAACCAGGGTGGTAGAAGGATTGACCAATGGCCTCCAAGCGTACTGCCCCTGAGGTGAGCTCGACCGTGCGGCCCTCCACCGAAGCCCAGCCAACTAAGGGAACCTGGACCGCGGCCCAGAAACTCGCGATTATTGCTGAGTATGAGTCCTACCCTCGTGGCGACCCTCGCCGGGGCGAGTTGCTTCGTCGCGTCGGCGCCTACACCTCGCACATCTCCAAATGGCGTGAGCAGTGTGACCGCGGCACCCTGACCGGCCAGCAGCAGCCCACCCCTGGTCGGCCAGCCCAACCGCGTGACCCCCAGCAGGAAGAAATCGCTCGCCTCCGTGCTGAAAATGCCCGTCTCCAGGCCGAACTCGACAAAGCCCAGTTCGTGATCGCCATCCAAAAAAAAGTCGCGACACTGCTTGGAGAGACAGCCACGACCCCGTCCAAACACGACAGGTGATGCAGGAAGGCGCCCAGGAGCTCGCCCCAGTTCTGGGGGTGAAGGCGGCCTGTGAGGCGGTCGGCCTACCGCACGCAAGATTCTATCACGCCCAGCAGCCACCTCGCTCCCCATCGCCACCGCGCCCACGTCCACGCTCCCATCGGGCGCTCAGCCCCGAGGAGAAGCAGACCATCCGTGACCTGCTCAACAGCGAGCGCTTTGCTGACCAGGCCCCGCGCACGATCTACGCCACTCTGCTCGATGAGGGCCAGCACCTCTGCTCCTGGCGCACGATGTACCGCTTGCTCAAGCAGGATGACGCTACACGCGAACGGCGGGCGCAGCGTCGGCGACCGACCTACGCCACGCCTGAATTGCTGGCCAACGGCCCGTGCCAGGTCTGGTCCTGGGACATCACCAAGCTGCGCGGGCCACAAGCAGGTGTCTGGTATAACCTGTATGTCGTCTTAGACATCTTCTCGCGCAAAATCGTCGGCTGGCGCATTGAGACGCGGGAGGACGCGGAGTTGGCCGAAGCGTTGATCGCGGAAAGCTATACCCGCGAGGGGGTGCAGCCCCAGCAACTCACCCTACACGCCGACCGCGGGGCCGCGATGACGTCGAAGACCCTGGCCGAGCTGCTGCTTGACCTGGGCGTGGCGCAGTCCCACAGCCGCCCAACCATCTCGGACGATAACCCCTATTCGGAAAGCCAGTTTAAGACGATGAAGTATGGGCCGAGCTATCCCGAGCGCTTTACCAGCTTGCAGGCCGCCCGCGCGTGGATGCGCTGGTTTGCCGACTGGTATAACCACGAGCATAAGCACAGCGGCATCGCCCTCCTGCCGCCCGCGGTCGTACATCGTGGACAGGCCTCTGAAGTGCTGGCCAAGCGCCAGGCGACGCTGGATGCCGCCTATGCGGCCCATCCCGAGCGCTTTCCGCGTGGCCGGCCCCAGGTCGCGCAGCTCCCGAAGGAGGTTGGCATCAACCTGCCGCGCCCTATCACCGTTGATGAACCCTCGACAGCCGCATCTGAGGCCCAGCCGGCGGCAACTCTGGCGTCAAGGGTCTCAGCCGCGCAGCGGCCCCTTGATGCCGGGGGCGCCGTCGGTCAGGCTGCCCCAGAGGTGCTGGCGGTGGAGTCCATCAACGCACCGCATTTCGCCCAGAACCGTGTCCAAACGGCTTGACACATTCCGCCATGAGGACGAAGCCCCGGCAAGCGAAGGTGAAAGGGACGTTGGGAATTTCTGAGGAGGCACCTTCCGGGAACAATACCCAGCAGTACTCTTCATCAACAGAGCGGTGCTGTACCGTCCATACACTGCTTTCCTATGTGATACAGTTCGTGTATCGTATATAGGGGGCTGAAAGAAACTTGGTACCGCACGTCGCCCACGCAAGAAGAAGGCCAGCGCGAGTTCCTTGTGCAGGATCCTGATGGTTACCTACTGCGCTTTGCAGAGTACTTGGGTACACGTGATGCTACCTAACAGGTCGGTCAAGCGGACGCCCGAAAGCAACGCATTTGCTTCGCAAAGAAGAGGGAGAGGTTGGCCGCGTTGAAGGGGAATCACAATTTGGCTCCTAAGCTCATTGTATCTGCTTGCGTTCCTGTTGCAGCGCGTGACGTGGCACTGCGCCGTGAGCTCGCCGTTGCGGTGGGGAGCTACTGGACGATCGTGTTTTTGATACTCTAAATGGGGCTCTCCCGCATATTCTGTGAAGCCCGTCGCTAGCAGCGCATCCTGATGCGCCGGAGCGATGGTACTGAGCCAGTTGATCAGCCTTGATCACGGAAAGCGCGGGAGAGCCCTAAATGGGGCTCTCCCGCACGTTCCGTGAAACAGGCAAGCGCACATACGGGCTATAATCATAGGTTCGCCCTACTGTGTTGGAGAACCTCCCGATGCTCGAACCGCTCCTCCTGCCATCTGGCGCGTTGGTGAAGCTCGGCGCTACCGAGATCCTGCCCGAGCAGGTGACCATTGACGTCCATACCACTGCTTCACGTGTGACGTGTCCTGACTGCCAGCGCGAGTCTAGCCGCGTGCATAGCCACTACCAACGCACACTGGCCGATCTGCTGCTGGCGCATGTTCCTGTCCAGCTCCACCTCCACGTCCGACGCTTCTTCTGTGACCAGGCGAACTGTCCACGAACCACCTTCAGCGAGCCCGTACCAGGACTGACGCTTCCCTATGCTCGCCGTACCACGCGCCTCTTTGCTGAGCAGCGCCGCCTTGGGCTAGAGATTGGTGGCGAGCCGGGTGCTCGGTTGGCACGGCGCCAGGGGATGCCAGTCAGCGCCGATACGCTCCTCCGTCTCGCTCGTTGCACGTCTCCCACACCGGATTCGACACCCCGCCACCTGGGCATCGACGACTTCGCACGCTGCAAAGGTCAGGTCTACGGTACGATCTTCGTCGACCTTGACACCCATCGCCCGGTTGATCTCCAGCCAGAA
>CAIWUD010000069.1 GCA_903915775.1 uncultured Chloroflexota bacterium
CTCCCGTATGCTCGTGTCTCGCGGGTTTGCCACTTGGCGCGACCAGGGTTGGGTAAGGTTGTGCCCTCCACACCTCCCGTATGCTCGTCCCGCGGGTTTGCCACTTGGCGCGACCAGGGTTGGGTAAGGTTGTGCCCTCCACACCTCCCGTATGCTCGTCCCGCTGATCAGAAAAACCGAGGGGGCGTAGAGTTCTGCTCTACGCCCCCTCGGTCACGTTTCCGCTCCCACCAACTTCTAGGCAACGGCTGGTGGAGGCAAGCTACGAGCAGGCTCCGCGACGTGCTGTCCATTCCCACTCTGGCGTGTCATGTCGATAGTCAGCGGCGTAACCCGACTGAGCAACTCGGCAAGCCGATCGCCTTCAAGGGTCTCGAACTCGAGCAGAGCGTTGGCCATATCATCGAGCAGCGTACGGTTACTGCTCAAGATCTGGTAGGCGGTCTCATAGGCTTCGCTCGCGAAGCGGTGGACCTCCATATCGATCTGCCGGGCGACTTCATCGCCATAGTTCCGCTGCTCACTAATCTCACGACCGAGGAAGATCAGCTCTTCCTTCTCACCGAAGACGATTGGGCCGAGCTTGTCGCTCATGCCGTAGCGCGTCACCATTGAGCGGGCGGTGCGGGTCACGCTCACCAGGTCGGCCGATGCACCCGTTGTGATCTCCTCGGGGCCGAAGATAATCTCCTCAGCGGCACGGCCACCCATGGCGACTACCATCTCCGCCTTGAAGTAGGAGAAGCTCTGCAGGCCAAGGTTATCCTCGTCGGGAAGGAAGAGGGCGTAGCCCCCGGCCCGACCACGTGGCACGATCGTCACCTTCTGCAGCTTGTTCGCCCGCGGCATTGCAGCACCGGTGATCGCATGGCCAGACTCGTGGTAGGCGACTACCAGTTTCTTGCGATCGGTCATGACGCGTGACCGCCGCTCAGGCCCACCGAGCGCTACGCGCTCGATCGAGTCCTGCAGCTCTGCCATGCCGATCTTCTTCTTAGAACGGCGAGCAGCGAGGATTGCGGCTTCATTCACCGCATTCATGAGATCGGCACCGGAGAAGCCCGGGGTGAGGCGCGCAATCACTTCGATGTTCACATCGTCAGCGAGGGGCTTACCCTTGCTATGCACCTTGAGGATATCGATGCGGCCCCGCACATCGGGCGCATCAAGCACCACCTGGCGATCAAAGCGACCGGGGCGGATGAGGGCAGGGTCAAGGACGTCGGGGCGGTTAGTGGCGGCAACGATGATGACATTCGTATTCGTATCGAAGCCATCCATCTCAACCAGGATCTGGTTGAGCGTCTGCTCACGCTCATCGTGAGAGCCACCCAGACCAGCACCACGCTGCCGCCCGACGGCGTCGATCTCATCAATGAAGACGATACAGGGTGCGTTACGCTTCGCCTGATCAAAGAGGTCACGCACCCGTGAAGCACCCACACCGACAAACATCTCGACGAACTCAGAGCCAGAGATGCTGAAGAAGGGAACCCCAGCTTCACCAGCAACCGCCCGTGAGAGCAGCGTCTTACCCGTTCCCGGAGGGCCAACCATGAGCACACCGCGGGGAATACGGGCACCGAGTGCGGCAAACTTATCGGGGAACTTCAAGAACTCGACGATCTCGGTCAGATCCTGCTTCGCTTCCTCTTGACCGGCAACATCGGCGAAGGTGACCGTTGGTTTGTCACCGGAGAACATGCGTGCCCGGCTCTTCCCGAAGGACATTGCCTGGTTATTAGAACCTTGGGCTTGGCGCATGAAGAAGACGAAGAAGGCGATAAGCAGCAAGGTGGGCAGGAGAATGGTGAAGATACTCAGCAGGCCACCCCAAGCAGGAGCTGGAGTAACCGTCACGCGGATCAACTGCCGCCCATTCTCATCAGAGATCGGGACATCGTACTGCGCCAACAGCGACATCACACTATCGCGTGATTCGAGACGCGAACGGAACTCACCGTCAGCGGTGGTGACAATGATCTGCTCGTCACCGGCCTGGGCCTGGATCTCAGAGACCCGTCCAGCCTTAGCCAGCGCGATGACCTGAGCAATACCCATCTCATTGCTCTGGGTGTTCGACTGACCAAAGTACTGAAAGAAGAGCGCCAGAGCGGCGACCAGAATGATCAGATAGACAAAACTGTTTTTGAGCCAGCGATTATCGCCCATGCGAATGCTCTACCCTCCAGGAGCGAATTCTCCTCAATACAACGACGTTCGTAACCCGGTTACGAACCGGCCGCAGCCTACGTCAGGGTTCGTAGAGGATCAAACGGTGATCGCCACTACGACGGGTGGTTGGAGCGTGCCCAGCCTTCCCAGCTACGCGGACAGATCGGCAAGGATGTTACGTGGGGGGGACTCAGCCCCCTCACTCTGCTCCCGTAGAGTGTAGTATAGCAGACTGACCGAACCGCTTCAAGAGAAGCAGATCACAGCAAGTTTGTGATCTAGATTACGTGGGACCTCACACATCGGTATAGACTTCTGGCTTGAGGACCGCGATGTAGGGGAGGTTACGGTAGCGTTCGGCGTAGTCGAGGCCATAACCGACGACAAACTCATTCGGGATGTCGAAGCCCAGGTAGTCGATCGCGACATCGGCAGTGCGTCGCTCGGGCTTATTGAGTAGCGTGCAGATGCGTAAGCTCGCTGGATTGCGCCGCTGCAACTGGCCACGCAGGTAGGCGAGGGTAAGCCCACTGTCGATGATATCCTCAACAATCAAGACATGGCGACCGGCGATATCGGTATCGAGATCTTTGAGCATACGCACCACGCCACTCGACTCGGTGCTGGCACCGTAGCTGGCAATGGCGATGAAGTCCATGGCTAGTTCACAACTGATAGAGCGCGCAAGGTCGACCATGAACATTGCGCAACCCTTCAGTACGCCAACCAACAGAAGATCTCCCTGCTCCGCATAGTCGGCGGTGATCTGCTGACCGAGATCACGTACACGGGCGGCAATCTGCTCTTCGGTGATGAGAATCCTGGCGAGGTCGCTGTGCATTGAGGTGGTTCCTTGCGGTGTGTACCAAAGGTAGCGAGCTTGTTGGAGCCTGATTGTACCAAATCTTAGTAAAGACCACGCAGTTCCGGATTCTTGCGCAGGCGCATGAGCAGGGTGCGCTTGAGCACGTAGATCTCATCGATACTACTGAAGAGGTGGGGGAAGCGCGCAAAGATCTCACTCGGCTTCATCCCAACGATGTAGGATGAACGGATGAGGATCCGTTCAGCCTCAGTCGTGAGGAGGCGATCGATGAGGTTCCAGAACTCTTCACTGCTGACGCGCTGCGTAGCCTCTTCATCAGCATGGCCCAGGCGCTGATCATTCCAGTTGACATACTCCTCAGGGAGCACATCGGCGCACGATTGGGCGCGAGCGGTGTCAATGACCACACAGGTAGCGCAGCGGCGCAAGTAGTTCAGGAGCACCGGCAGGTTCGGGAACGAGACAAAACGCTCCGGCGGGATTGCGCGCCACAGGCGGGTAAAGGCGGCACTCACAAAGAACTCACTACTCTCACCACTAATGGTAAACGCGCCACTTCGCCGTACCCAGTGCTCGACGAGCGGGGCGTACTGGGAGAAGAGAAGTGCCCATGCGTGATCATCGCGCTCAACCAGTGCACGACGAAAGAGCTCGTAGGCGAAGCGCGGATCGTAGGACTCGTGGGCATAGAAACTGCGGCTCTCGAGGTGTGCCCGACGGGCAAGGCTGCTCAGATCCATGCCGCGCAGGTCACTGACTGGATTGGCTGTCTGCGGGAGGATCGGGGGTATACTGGTGATCAACTGCTCGGTCATCACTAGCCTCCTTACGATGTCTACGACGTTGTGTCGTTGTATTGAGGCCAGTCTAGTCCGCAGACCTGATTATTTAGAGGATGGTTACCTCCTGGTTAGCTGACGAAAAGGGGAGGTTTCTAGCCCACCGGCATGTACACCCCGGCTGGCACGACAACCAGTAACTATTCACCGTTGGGGTAGAGCATGGTGCAGATCAGCGTGACCAGTACACAAAAAAAGAGGAGGGCTTTGCCCTCCTCTTATGTAGTGCTAGGGAGCCGTGTGAACCGTTACGTACTAGCCCAACGTTGGGCCGCGACCTGGTCCAGCAGTCGCGTGCGCGTACCGGGCGTAACCGGCCCAAGCCGTTGGAGGGCCAGGAGGGCCCCACCAACGACGGGCGGAGCGCTCAGGTGGGTGAACCAGGCCCCCGGAGCAACGGCGTGGAGTGCCTGCGCCAGTGGCTCAGTCAGCAGTGGGCCGCCTTTAAACAGGCTGCCCACCAGGACAACCGGGAACTCCTCCTGCTCCAGTGCAAGTTGGCGGATCACTCCGGCGGCCATGTCAGCGAGCCCGTGCCCGAGCTGGGTGAGCAGATCGATGGCGACCGCATCACCTGCACGTGCCACGGCAAAGATCCGTGGTGCCACCCGGTTCGATACGTCGTAGCGCCCCACCGAGACACCCTCGATCAGGTCGTCCACGCTTACCGCCCCAACCTCGTCGACCAGTACTTCACTCAGACGTGTGGTCGGACCGCGCCGCGACCAGGCCCGCGAGACGGCCTGGAAGCTGAGGAAGGCTAGTTCGGTGCCACCACCATACTCACCGAAGGGCACACCCTCGCCGGCCACCCGCCCCTCGCGCCCGTGGCGATCGCGTCCGCGACAGTTACTGCCACTCCCCGAAACCAGGGCTAGGCCCCATAGGTCTGGGGCGCCCGCTACTAGGCCCAGAACCGCGTCGTTGACCACCTCGACAGGGGCATGGATACCCGCCTCACGGACGATCTGAATCATCTGTGGGAGCTGCGAGGGCCAGTCGTAGCCGCTCACCCCGAGCCCGACTGCGGCAAGTTGCTCGGCTTGCAGCCCGGCCGCGGCGAGAGCCTGACCACTGGCGGTGCGCAGAGCGGCGGCCATGCCGTCATAGCCGACCGTCTGGTGGTTGCCCGCACCCGCCTCCCCCATCCCTAGCAACTCGCCATGCTCGCCGACGACGAGGGCGTGGGTCTTCGACGAGCCGATGTCGACCCCGAGCACGTAGCGCTTCATCGACGCACCCCCCCCTCGTTGAAGAAGTGGGGCAGAAAGGCTCGATGCGTCTCCAGCATGTCATTGAGCAGAGCCTGGGCCGCGCCTGCCCGAGGGCCGAGGGGGTGGGCAAGGAGTGCCTGGTAGGCTAAGTGCCTGTCGCCCGTCACCGCGGCATCGACGGTGAGGAGTTCGTAGGCCTTGACGTGGGCCAGGAGCCCGAAGGCAGCCAACGGCAGGGGCTCGGCGGGCAACGGATGGATGCCGGCCGCGTCCACCCGACAGGGCAACTCCAGCACCCAGTCGGCAGGCCAATCTGGCACGGCGCCGCGGTGGGGTAGATTCACCACGTGGATCTCGCCACGGTCGTTGGCATGCGCATCGATGAGTTGGGTGGCAACGGTGGAGTAGTAGGCGCCGCCGCGCTGCATCAGCCCAGGCGGGGGCTCGCTACGCTCGGGCTCACCATACTGGCGGAGTAACTCAGCCTCAATGGCAATCACCTGATCGGCACGCGACTCACTGCGATTCTGCTCCTCCAGTTTGCCGGCAGTATCGTGGTAGTAACCGAGGTAGTAGTTGGGCAGCAGCTTGAAGTTCGCGATGAAATCAGCCTCCCAGTCGGGCGAGGCTTGGGCGCGCAGATCGGCAAGCGTAGTCTCGATCACCTGGGGCCAGACCTCCTCGCCATCGATGGTGAAGCCACGATGCCAGGAGAGATGGTTCAGGCC
>CAIWUD010000070.1 GCA_903915775.1 uncultured Chloroflexota bacterium
CGTATGAGGAGGAGAAAAGATACGCTGCCAGAGCGCGATCTACTCCAGGGTGAGCATGAAGCTGATCAGGGCATCGATCTGCTCGGGTCGTAAGCTTTCAGCGTAGCTGCTTGGCATGAGGCCAGCATTGTAGCCTGGGCTGATCACCGCATTGGGCTGCAGGAGTTCACGACGCAGCCAGGCCTCCGGGCTCAGACCGTCGGTATTGGCGGCAGCACGGGTGGCCACACCCGCCATGGTTGGGCCGAGGGCCACAGGAGCAGCCGGATCGAGGGCGTGACACCCACTACACCAGATGGCAAAGAGGCGTTCACCGTCAGCCGTGGGGCTGGTAGGTCTGGTCGCTCCACTGCTACAGGCACTGAGGAGGAGGAAGAGGAGGAGGAGCCAGATGAGGGTACGTTGTCGATTCAAGAGTGAAACTGCTCAGTCTAGGGTTTAGTTCAATTTCGGCTGTACTAGCTTGATACTCTGGCGATACCAGGGCTAGGTTGGGGGTTTTTGTAGAGGGCTTCGCCCTCCACACCTCCCGTAAGCATGGATAGGCTGGTTTGAACTATAGCAGGCCTTGGGCCTTGGTTCCAGGCAGCGTGACCAGCTTGCGGCGAGGGATAGCCCTATGCTTCTGGCACATTCGCCCGCAGTTCATCGAGCCAAACTCGCGCTTCACTATCACTTGGAGCACGCCAATCACCCCGTGGCGAGAGTGATCCCCCCGAGCCGACTTTGGGCCCGTTTGGCACTGCTGAGCGTTTGAACTGGCTGATCTGGAAGAAGCGGAAGAGAAAGATCTCGAGCCAACGACGAATAGTTGCGAGATCATAGGCGACGCGCTGCTCTTCAGCGATACCTGCAGGCCAACTGCCACGCTTGGCGTCCGCCCAGGCATGGTGGCTCAGGAAGGCGACTTTGCTAGGACGAAAGCCGAAGCGCGTGAGGTAGTAGAGGTTAAAATCCTGGAGGGCGTAGGGACCGACGGTGGCCTCACTACTCTGAGCAGGGCGGCCTTGCTCTCCTTCAGCAGCTGGTACAAGTTCCGGCGAGATCTCGGTGGTCAGGATCGAGTACAACGTTGCGCTAGCAGCTTCACCAAACTGGCCTGAAGCGATAACCCAGCGGATCAGGTGTTGGATCAGGGTCTTGGGAACCGAGGCGTTGACGTTGTAGTGGGACATATGGTCACCAACGCCGTAGGTTGCCCAACCCAGAGCCAGTTCACTCAGATCACCAGTGCCGAGGACTAGTGCGCCATGGAGGTTGGCCAGACGAAAAAGGTGAGAGGTACGTTCACCGGCCTGCACATTCTCGAAGGTCACATCGTAGCATGGTTTACCCTCGGCGTAGGGGTGGCCAATATCGCGTAACATCTGCATGGCTGAGGGGCGAATATCGATCTCCAAGGCGCTCACCCCCAGAGCCGCCATCAGGGCGTGGGCGTTGGCGCGGGTGTGGGCCGATGTCGCGAAGCCGGGCATGGTATAGGCGAGAATGTTCTGGCGGGGTAGGTTGAGGCGATCCATCGTACGTGCAGCAACGATCAGGGCGTGGGTGCTGTCCAAGCCGCCCGAGACGCCGATGACCAGTTTCGTGATCCCCGTAGCACGGAGGCGCTGCATAAGTCCGTGCACCTGGATGTTGTAGGCTTCGTAGCAGCGGAGATCGCGGGTGGCTGGATCGTCGGGCACGAAGGGAAAGCGGGCAACGGTACGGCAGAGTGGGAGTTCGTGGTGGGGGGGGCTGAAGGTGAAGGGGATGTGCCGGATCTGGGCGAGTGCCGTACGGTGATCCGCCGCACTATCGGTAAAGCTGCCCAGGCGCATCCGATCCTGGCGCAGGCGGTCGAGATCGACATCGGCAAGAATGAGCTGCTCACCATCGGCGAAGCGCTCCGACTCGGCCAGCAACTCGCCATGCTCGTAGATCAGGGCGTGGCCATCCCACGCCAGGTCGGTCGTACTCTCACCGGGGCCCGCAGCCGAGTAGAGGTATGCAGCGACACACTTCCCCGACTGAGCAGCACAGAGGGCACGCCGGTAGTCCGCTTTGCCGATCGTGATATTGCTAGCGGAGAGATTACAGAGAACTGTGGCCCCACCCAGGGCTGCATAGGTACTGGGCGGAATGGGCGTCCAGACATCTTCACAGATCTCGGTATGCACGAGGAGGCCTGGCAAGCCCTCAGCTGCGTAGATCAGCCCCGTCCCACAGGGCAGACGCTGACCGAGGAGCTCCACTTCGGGAGGGATATGGTCACGGGCTGCAGCGAACTGGCGCTTCTCGTAGAATTCGCGATAGTTGGGCAGGTAGCTCTTGGGGGTGATCCCGAGCAGGCGTCCGGCGTGGATGGCAACGGCACAGTTCAGGAGCCGCCCAGCGACGCGTAAGGGTGCACCGACCAGCAGCAGTGGGCGCAGGGCGCTACTTTCGCGCACGAGGCGATCAAGGGCGGCCTCAACCCCATCCAGCAGGGCATCTTGTTGAAAGAGATCTTCGTTGCTGTAGGCGCTCAAGCCCAGTTCGGGAAAGAGTACCAGCGCTGAACCAGCACGATCTGCCTGCTGCGCTAAGGCGAGGGTTCGCTCGGCGTTGAAGGCTGGATTGGCCACGCGAACTGCTGGTACAGCCACCGCAACGCGAGCAAAACCGTGGCGATAGATAGAGTTGAAGGGCAAGTTCATCAGCGATCGCCCCAGCGTGGTGGCCGTTTCTCAAGGAAGGCACAGATACCCTCCTGCGCATCGGCGAAGGTCGCATTGAAGGACATCACCTCTTTGGTGTAGGCGTAGGCCTGGTGTTGCGGCATGCTCAACTGGCGGTAGAAAGCTTGCTTACCCAGACCGACCACCACCGAGCTTGCCGCAGCGATCTGCGCAGCCAGAGCTTGGGTTGCCTGCTCCAGTTCTGCCGCGGGCACCACGCGGCTCACCAGGCCGTAGGCCAGCGCCTCATCGGCCGAGATAGGGTCACCGGTGAGCAGCATCTCCAGCGCCTTTTTCGCCGGAACCGCCCGGCTCAGGGCGACCATGGGGGTGGAGCAGAAGAGGCCGATACGCACGCCGGGTGTGGCGAAACGGGCATCCTCCGCAGCCACTGCGAGGTCACACGTGGCGGCCAGTTGGCAGCCGGCAGCCGTTGCGATGCCGTGCACCTGGGCGATCACCGGCTGTGGGATGGCCTGGATGGTCTCCATCAGTACGGTACAGGTATCGAAGAGGTGGCGGTAGAACTCGGGGCTACGCCCAGTCATCTCGCTCAGATCGTGCCCGGCACAGAAGGCGGGACCATTACCGCGGAGAATAACTGCTCCTAGATCGCTGCGGCGACCAATGGTACGGAAGGCGTCAATCAGCTCGTCCATGTGTTCCAGTGAGAGCGCGTTGCGGCGGGCGGGCCGATTCATCGTCACCAGGGCCAGACGGTCGGCGACTTCGAAGCTAAGGTGCTGGTAACTCTGGGATGGGGCAATCGTCATGGAGTTGCTCCTACAGTTTCGGCATGGTTCCATTTCGGCTGCGCCAGCTTGACACTCTGGCGCTACCAAGGCTCCCGTACGATGGTTAAGCCGGTGTGAAGCATGCCCGCTTAGTACCGCCATGGTACAATATGGGCCCTATGATCTGCAAGCTCTCTGGTGAGCGTAGCTGTACAAAGTTGTGGTGATGGTATGACAACAGTCGCCGAAGTGCTTGTACCGCTGTCCCATCCTGCGGCTCCGGGCGATCCATTTCGCTACGGATGGCGCTACGTGCCCCACCAGTTGGCCGATGGCAACTGGACGGTTGAGCAGTTGCCGCTAACACTCGAGGATCTTTTGCACCCCGAGGAGGGTGACCAGGTGACTCACACTGATGCTCACCAACGCCGTCGCCGCTACCTCTGCAATATCTTCGAGGCACGCCTGCGCTCCGATTCCCATGCGGTGGTGCTCGACGATGTGCGTGTGAAGTGGGATCTACCTGAGCTTAGGCCCCACGGCCCAGACATCATGGTCGTCTTGGGCGTGCGCGAGCGTAAGAACTGGAGTAGTTTCGACGTGGCTCAAGAGGGTGTGCGCCCAACCCTGATTGTCGAGATTACCTCGCCAGAGACCCGTGCCATCGACTTGACCTTCAAGCTCGATGAGTATGATCTCGCGGGCGTCCCACTCTACGTGATTGTAGATGCGGTACAGCGGCAGGGTCGAGAGGTGCTACGCCTGCTGGGTTACCGCCAGACCGCTACAGCCTACGAGGTGCTGCCACCTGACGATCAGGGGCGGCTCTACCTGGAGCCACTCCGCCTCTTGCTGGGGGTGAGTGGGGGCGAGCTCGTCTGTTACGATGAGGCTGGTAGGGTACTGGGCGACTACTCGACGGTTGATACGGCCCGTTTAGCCGCGGAGGCACGTGCTGCCGAAGCTGAGGCACGGTTGCGAGCGGTCGAGGCTGAGTTGGCCCGGCTGCGCAGTGGGCAACGCACAGAGGGAGCGTAGACGAGACTTGCGATGCTGATCCTCTGGCTCGATCCCTTCCATGGCGGATCCCATGCCGCCGTAGCTGCCGGTTACGCGTCACGTAGCGCACACCAGGTGACCCTGCTAACCCTGCCGACAGCTGGTGGTTGGCGTTGGCGCATGCGGGGTGGCGCGGTTGCTCTGGCCCGGATGGCCCAGGCGTTGCCCCAGCGCCCCGACCTGATCGTGGCCACTGATATGCTCGATCTGGCTACCTTTCGCGCGCTCACCGCACGGCAACTGGGGGATGTGCCAGCCGTCGCCTACTTCCACGAGAATCAGCTCACCTATCCGCTGCCTGCCGGGCGTCAGCGTGATCTCAGCTTCGCCTGGATCAACTATACGACGGCCCTGAGTGCTGATGCGCTCCTCTTCAACTCGGATTTCCATCGCCGTGAATTTCTCGGTGCGCTGCCTGGTCTGCTGGGGCGCTACCACGACTATCGGGAGCTCGAGACGGTCGCGGCGATTGCGGCAAAGAGCATGGTGCTACCCCCTGGCATCGATCTCGCCGCGCTGGATGGTCCAGAGGCACAACTGGCACCGCTGGACGCCAACCAGCCAACGCTACTCTGGAATGCACGTTGGGACTACGACAAGCAGCCAGAGCTCTTCCTCAACGCGCTAGAGCTGTTGGAGGCGCAGGGGGGCGCATTTCGGTTGATCGTCGCTGGTGAGCAGATCGATCCCAACGATCCTATCTATACAAGGGCCCGCGCACGCTGGTCCGAGCGCACCATCCATTGGGGGTATGCGCCAACCCGTGCCGCCTACGGCGCCCTGCTCCGCCGCGCCGACATCGTGGTCAGTACGGCAATCCAGGAGTTCTTCGGCATCGGGCTGCTTGAGGCGCTCCACTGTGGTTGTGCACCGCTGCTCCCCCGCCGGCTCAACTACCCTGACCTGCTCCCCCCTGAACTCCACGCGCATTGGCTCTACGAGGGCGCGGCTAACGAACTAGCTACAGCCCTTGCCACTGCCATTGCACGGATCCAGC
The DNA here is from genome assembly GCA_903915775.1 of uncultured Chloroflexota bacterium. Lineage (GTDB taxonomy): Bacteria > Chloroflexota > Chloroflexia > Chloroflexales > Chloroflexaceae > Viridilinea. The sequence continues at coordinate 5,490 of CAIWUD010000070.1, forward strand.
TGGTACCACGGACCAACTGGCGTGCCATTGCGGCCCCCTACGACTGGACGCTGCTCACGCCACACTACGATCGCCTGTTCGCTGATCTGGCAGCGTAGCGCTCGATTCGGGTAGCTGTTCTATTTCGGCTGCGCCGATGCTACGGTCTGGCGACACCAAGGCTCGGTTGGATTTTTTTGTGAAGGGTTTCACCCTCCATACCTCCCGTGAAGGTGGTCAAGTGGAGAATGCGTACGTGTTCACAGTTGGGGTAAGGCAATGGCCGGGCAACCACGGGGGGTTGCTCGTACGAGGCGCGCCACGAGGGCAAAACGCCCTCACCCCAGGAGAAGTGTGAACAGGTACGACTACGCCCTCCATGCCTCCCGTGAAGGTGGTCAGGCTGAGCAGTGGTACAATAGCAGCTTAGCAACACCAAATCTGAACCACTCCTCAATCAACGAAAGCCTATGTTTCACACAGTGCTGATTGCGAATCGCGGTGAAATTGCGCTGCGCGTGATGCGTGCCTGTCGCGAGTTGGGCCTGCGAACAGTGGCCGTCTATTCAGAGGCGGATCGCGACGCACCCCACGTGAGTTACGCCGATGCAGCGTTTCTGTTGGGTCCGGCCCCTTCAGCTGAGAGCTACTTGAACATCCCTCGGCTGATCGAGGTGGCCAAACAGGCCGGGGCTGGTGCGGTGCACCCAGGCTATGGCTTTCTCGCCGAGAACCCCGACTTTGCACGGGCCGTCACGGCGGCTGGGATGGTCTTTATCGGCCCGCCCGCCGGGGCCATGGAGCGCATGGGTGGGAAGACGGCGGCACGCCGTGAGGCAACTGCAGCTGGGGTGCCGGTGGTTCCAGGTACCCTTGAGCCCCTCGAAGATCTGGCCGAGATCCGCCGGCTAGCTGATGAGTTTGGCTACCCTATCGCCATCAAGGCAGTTGGTGGTGGTGGCGGTCGCGGCCTGCGGGTCGTGCGTGGGCCCGATGAGATTGCCGACGCGTTCGCGAGTGCGCGCCGTGAAGCTGAAACGGCCTTCAAGAATGGGGCACTCTACATCGAGAAGTATCTCTCCTCGCCGCGCCACATCGAGATTCAGATTCTCGCCGATACGCATGGGCATGTCGTGCACCTTGGCGAGCGCGACTGTTCAGTCCAGCGGCGCCACCAGAAGCTGATCGAGGAGGCTCCTTCGCCCGTGTTGAGCCCCGCCCTGCGTGCCGAGATGGGTGCGGCTGCCGTGCGCCTTGCGGCCTCGGTCGGCTACGTGAGCGCTGGTACCCTCGAGTTCCTCTTCCAGGATGGGCACTACTACTTCCTGGAGATGAATACGCGTATTCAGGTTGAACATACCGTCACCGAGATGGTCTACGGTATCGATCTGGTGAAGGCACAACTGCGCATCGCTCAGGGCGAGCCCCTGTGGGTGCGCCAGGAGGAGCTGACGCCGCGTGGTCATGCGATCGAATGCCGGATCAACGCTGAGGATGCCCTCCACGGCTTTCGCCCAGCCCTAGGGACGGTAGGGACCTACCGTGAGCCGACAGGCTTGGGGGTACGGGTGGATAGTGGGGTGCGCTCCAACTACACGATCCCCCCGTTCTACGACTCGCTGCTGGCCAAACTGGTGGTCTGGGCCGAGAATCGCCCCGAGGCGATTGCGCGTGGCCTCCGTGCCCTAGCTGACTATGAGATCACTGGTCTGGTGACAACGATCCCGTTCCACCGTGCCGCACTGACCCATCCGGTTTTCATTGGTGGTGAGGTAAGTGTCAACTTCATCGCACAGCACCCCGAGTTGATCGAGCAAGTACGCACTTTTGCTCCTCCTGCTCCCGATCCGGCAATAGCGGGCGAAGTGGATGAGCCGCGCAGCTTCACCGTTGAGGTGAATAGTCGCCGCTTTGGGGTGAAGATCTTCGGTGCGACCCCAGTCGCTCCTCCGGCATCCGCTGCGGCACCGAGAGGCAATGCTACGCCCCGACCCACTGCCAGTGCGAAGAAGGGCGGAATGACGGCGAAGGTTGATGGGGTGATCAGCCCGATCCAGGGGCGAGTCACTGCCGTGCGTGCCCAACCCGGTCAGACG
>CAIWUD010000071.1 GCA_903915775.1 uncultured Chloroflexota bacterium
CCGCGTACCGTCCTGGTGCAACTCCGTATGCTCGATGGTGTGGCCGATCGCCCATTTAACACCGGCGAGATCCTGGTAACCGAGACGCGCCTGGAGCTGAATGGCCAGTTTGGCTTCGGGATGGTGATCGGTCGCGATGGGGAGCACGCGACAGCCCTGGCACTGCTCGACGCCGCCCTAGCACTGCCGGGCGACCCCCATGCCGATCTGCGCCCCCGTATTGCCGAGCTTGGCATAGCCCTCGCCACCGCTCAGGAGCGCCGCTTTGCGGCTGCAGCAGCAACAACCGTGGCCTTTGAGACCTTCTGAGGATGTGTACCCTCCCGGAGTAAGGGCGTCTCGCCCTCGTGGCCCCCCGTACGGGCCCCCCCGTGGTTGCCCTGCCGTGGGCTTCCCTCTTCCAAACCATACCTTTGCCCAGAAACTCACCCATGACCCAGACAGCCCCGCCACCTACGCCCCAAGAAGCCTTCAGCAGCCGTACCTTCCGGCTGCTCCTCGACGCACTCGCTCGCCCCGGGACGCTGCAACGCCTCCCGGAGCCACTCGCTCCTCCTCCTGCCCTGCCCAACGCCACCATGCCCAATCCCTACGCCGTTGCAGCCTGCCTCACCCTGATCGATCAGGAGACGGGCTTTGCCCATGCTTGCTCCGGGGCATGGCTGGCACCCGATCAGCCCCTCTCGCGCTGGATGGCCCTGCGCACAAATGCCCGCCTCTGCCCTCCATCCCTGGCCGACTATGTGATCCTGCACGATGCTGCATCAGCTCCCCTGCTCACGGAGCTCAAGCAGGGCTCGCTCACCTTTCCCGAGCGTAGTGCGACCGCCTTTCTCTGCATAGCGGAGCTGAGTAGCCCTGGAGCCACCTGGAACCTCCGTGGTCCAGGCATCAACGGGACGCTCACCGTAGGGCTACCAGGGGTATCTGCCACGCTGCTACCGGCAATCTTGGCAACGCGTGCCCACTTCCCCCTTGGCGTCGATCTCTTCTGCGTCGACCGCAGCGGCCTCTGTCTGGGCCTGCCGCGCACGACGATGATTGGGGAGGTGTAGCATGGGCTACATTGCGGCCCGTGGCGGTAGTGAAGCGATCCTGCGCGCTGAGGAGCTTGTGCACTGCCTGCGCCTGAGTGGTGGGAGCACACCCCTGCTGCTGCCCCAGATCCGTGACCAGTTGCGCCATGCGGTCAGTCGGGCCATGCACGAGGGTGCCCTCTACGCGCCGCTCCTCGCTGCCCTGGCGGTGAAGCAGGCTGAAGGTGATAGTATTGAGGCCAGTTTCCTGCTCCGCGCCTACCGCACCACCCTGAGCCGTGTCATGGCGACGCTCCCGGCCTCGGGCCGCGAGATGGCCTGCCTGCGCCGGATCTCGGCGTCATTCAAAGATATTCCCGGTGGGCAGATGTTAGGCCCGGCTCAGGACTACCAGGTGCGGCTGCTGCAGCCCCTGTTGGCCCAGGAGGATGATCAGGATGTCGCCCGTGCCCTGGCGCGCTACCAGGAACTGGTGGAGCTTGGTCAGCCTCGTCCTACTGCAGTTGGCCACTTCCCCAAAGTAGCCGACTATCTGCGCGCCGAGCAACTCCTCGTGCCCCCGCCCGACGATCCCCTCGAGGAGCCGTTCGATCTCACTCGCCAGGCCCTCAGCTTCCCTGCCCCTCGTAGCGCCCGCCTCCAGGCCCTAGCCCAGTCCGATACGGGGAGCCTCATGACCTTTGCCTACAGTAGTGTGCGTGGCTATGGTGATGCTCATCCAACCCTTGCCGAGCTGCGCTATGGCTACCTGCCCATCCGCGTCGCCCATCCACTCACCGGTCTGCCGGTGACGATTGGCGAGATTGAGGCTACCGAGTGTGAGATTATCTCGAAGGCACATAGTGTTGCCCAGAGCGACGCACCACCCCGCTTCAACCTTGGCTACGGCTTCACCTTTGGGCAGGGCGAGGTGAAAGCCATGAGCATGGCAATCCTCGATAGTGTGTTGAGCCAGGCCCGTGCCGGGAGCCTGAGTGGCGAGTCGGGCCCCGCCGCCAATGAGGAGTTTGTGCTCTTGCACAGCGATGGTATCGAGGCGAGTGGCTTCACCGCCCACTATAAACTGCCCCACTATGTCACCTTTGAGGCTGACCTGCGCGTGCTCGAGCGCGCCCGCGATCACCACGCAGCAACGCAGGAGCGCCGCCTGAGTCGCCTGGTCGCCCAGACTACCACCGAGGAGCCGTCATGAGCCAGTCTGATGAACAGCTCTATACCTTTGGCCTCATTGATGAGGATGCCAAACGGGAGATCCGGCGCAGTCTGCTAAAGGCCGTTGCCCTCCCCGGCCATCAGGTGCCCTTTGCTAGCCGCGACATGCCGATTGCCCGTGGCTGGGGCACTGGCGGGCTGCAGATCACCCTGGCTATCATCACTCCCACCGATACGCTCAAGGTGATCGACCAGGGTGATGATGCGAGTGTGAATGCGGTCAATCTGCGCCGACTGATCACCCGGACGACTGGGGTCGCTACGACGGTTGATACCAAGGCCGCCACCCTGATCCAGTCGCGCCACCGCATCCCTGAAGAGCGGCTACGCTCCGACCAGATTCTCGTGCTGCAGGTGCCCATGGTCGACCCCCTACGCTGGGTGGAGCCGAATCTCGAGCGGGCTACCGTAATGCATGGCGAGGCGGACTATGCTCGGATGTGGGTCTACATGTACGAGAGCGTCGTAAAGGCGGGCGACCTGCGTATTGCCAGTCAATATCCGGTGATAGTCAACAGCCGTTACATGATGGATACCACCCCCATCCCACGCTGGGACGTCATGCGCCTGCATATGGCCGAGACGCTCTTCCTCTTCGGGGCCGGACGCGAGAAGCGTATCTACGCCGTCCCACCCTATACCCCCGTAGCGCCCCTCGAGTTTGAGGACTACCCCTTCCGCACCGAGTATCAGCCGGGGCAGCGCTGCGCACGCTGTGGTGCGGAAGAGAGCTTCCTGACCTCCCATTTTGTCCCCGGGCCCCATGGTGGCGGAGCCTGGGTGGCTAGTTGCTCCGACACCAGCTACTGTGACCAGCGTCTAACCGGACAGGGGTAACCATGGAGCGACCAACAGACGACTGGCTCCTCCGCGTCGAGGGGTTGAGCAAGCGCTATGGGCCAGGTTGCCCTAGCTGTAGCCGCCTTACCGGGCCAGAGGCAGGGACGAGCCAGTGTCCACGCTGTGGCACGGTGCTGGCATGCGTCGCTGCTGGGTTGAGCCTGCGCCCTGGTGAAGTGCTGGGGATTGTCGGTGAGAGTGGGAGTGGCAAGAGCACCCTGCTCCAGATGCTCAACCTCGCCGTCAAGCCCGATAGTGGTGCCATCTGGTACGCCGAGCCGGGTGGTGGCACACCGATCGATCTGCTCAGGTTGAATGCCTATAGTGCCCGTCGCTTTCGTAACGATCGCCTGGGCATCGTCCATCAGCGCCCAGAACTGGGGCTCAACATGCACTTCTCCGTCGGCGGGAATGTCGCCGAGAAGCTGCTGCTAGCCGAATGGCGTCACGTTGGGAAGATCCGTGCCCGTACCAGCGAACTCATGGCGCAAACCGAACTACCGGTGGAACGGATCGATGATGCGCCTGGTACGTTTAGCGGTGGCATGCTCCAGCGCGTCCAGATTGCCAAAGCGCTGGCCAGCCGACCAGCCCTGCTCCTGCTCGACGAGGTCACTAGTGGCCTCGATCTCTCGGTACAGGCCCGGGTACTCGATCTGATCCGGCGCATCCAGTGGGAGGAGCAGATCACCATGCTGCTCGTTTCGCACGACCTGGGGGTGATTCGCCAGTTGGCCCGGCGCACGATCGTCATGAAGAGTGGGCATATTGTGGAGTCGGGGCTGACTGATCAGATCATGGAAGATCCGCAGCACCCCTACACCCAACTGTTAGTCTCATCGGCCCTCTGAGGTGAGGAGATAGGCATGGCGCATCCACTGCTCGCGGTTCAGGGCTTGTACAAGGCGTTCCTCCTCCACCTGATTGACGGGCGAACGATCAGTCCACTCCAGGAGGTCAGCTTTGTCGTGGAGCCCCATGAGCACTTCCTGATCTATGGGCGTAGTGGGATCGGTAAGACTACAATCCTCAAGTGTATCTACCGCTCCTACCTGGCTACGGCGGGCCAGATCTGGTTCGCATCGCAGCGCTTCGGCCGTATTGATCTCGTCCAGGCTGACGAGAGCGCGATTCTCCAACTGCGCGAGCAGGAGATCGGCTACTGCTCCCAGTTTCTCCGGGTACTGCCACGGGTCTCCGCCCTCGATACCATCTGCGAACCTCTCTACCGCCAGGGGATGGCCCGCGATCACGCCCAGGCCATTGGCCGCCAATGGCTGAGTCAGCTCGGTATGAGCCCGGAGCTCTGGCAGGCTAGCCCGGTCACCTTCAGTGGTGGTGAGCAGCAGCGGATCAACCTGGGTCGGGCCTTCATCGCGGCGCCACGCCTGCTCCTGCTCGATGAGCCGACAGCCAGTCTCGACGGCGAAACGAAGCAGCTGGTGGTCGAGATGATCCGCGCCGCGCAGGCCCGCGGTACCGCGGTGATCAGCGTTTCACACGATCTGGCGGTACTGGGCCCATGTGCCGATCAACAACTAGCCCTGTTGTAGAGCGAGGAGAGCGGGCTAGAGGGCAACGGCCCTCACCCAGGGAGCATGGATGCACTACCTACTCACGAATGCCAATCTGATCCTACCAGATGTTCTGCTCAGCGGCGGCTGGGTGGCCGTCGAGGATGGGGTTATTTGCGCGATCGGCGGGCCTGATGATCGCCTGCCGCACACCGCACAGCGCTTCGACGTTGATGGGAAGTTTCTCCTACCCGGCATCGTTGATCTGCACTGCGACATGATCGAGAAGATGACCCAGCCGCGCCCCGGTGTGGAGATCGCTCCAGGCATCGCCCTCCACGCCACCGATCGGCTCCTCCTCGGCTGCGGTGTGACGAGCGAGCTCCACTCACTCTCACTGGACGACGACGAGTTTGGTCCGCGTAGTGATCGCTTTGTCAGCGACTTCCTCGCACGTCTGAGCCGCGAACGCCACTGCGGCGCACGCCACCTACTCCATGCCCGCGTCGAAGTGAGTAGCGAGCGGGGTGTACCGGCGCTCCGTGCCATCATTGATAACCCGCTGCTACGCCTCGTCTCGATCATGGATCATAGCCCCGGTCAGGGTCAGTACACCAGTGAAGCGGCATTCCGCACCTACGTGGCCCGTAGCACCGGGCGCGGTGACGCCGAGATCGATGCGATCCTGGCGCGCAAGCGCGCCCTGCAGCAGGGAGCTCCCACCCGCATCGCCCAGGTGATCGCCCTCGCCGCTGCCTATGGCATCCCCCTGGCCAGCCACGACGATGATACCCCAGCGAAGGTCGCCGCATGGGCCGATCAGGGCGTGGGCATCTCAGAGTTTCCCACGACCCTAGCTGCCGCCAAGGCTGCGCACCAGGCGGGGATGGCCGTTGGCATGGGTGCGCCCAACCTCCTGCGCGGGCGCTCAAGCGGTGGCAACCTGAGCGCCCTGACGGCGATTGAGGCCGGTGTCGTCGACTGGCTCTGCGCCGACTACTACCCGGCAGCCCTCCTCCCGTCCGCCTTCATGCTGGCCGAGCGCGGCATCCTCAGCCTACCCGCAGCGGTAGCCCTGATCACCCGCAACCCAGCCCACGCCATCGGGATGGGTCAGCAGATCGGCAGCATCGCCGTCGGACTAAGCGCCGATCTGCTCCTGGTTGAACCTACCCCCGACCCGGTGGTGCGCCAGGTCTTCGTTGCCGGTCGTCCAGTACTCACCCTGAACTACTGATCCGGTTCCTCCTGCTGCTCAAGGAGGAGGTGCACCCAGTTGCTCTCCTCCGCTGAGAGAGCGGGTGGGGGTGGCGGTTGGCGATAGTCGATGGAGAGCTCGTACGCCGCCTCACGATAGATGGCCTCAAATGCGGCAGCGAGATCAAGAACCACGTCGTCGTCAGGCAGACGCAGTGGAACGGGAAGGTTAGGCCAGTTGTCCTGTAGCCGTAGGGGCCAGACGCACGTCTTGCCACTATGGGCTCGGGTGAGCGTGAGCAGGTATGGCACATCAGGAATGGCCCCATGGCTCACCGGCCGCGTACCGCGCCGGAGCAGATCGAGCTCCAGGAGGTGTACCCCTGCCTGGTAGAGTCGCTGCCGCTTCAAGCGGTACTGGTGCAAGCCCGGTTCCCGCTTGTTCACCGGGGAGAGCAGTTCAATCGAGGTGATCAGCTGGTTATCCGCCGTATCACGAATTTCGACTGTCGTAATCTGGAGATCAACCGGCAAGGCGACCGGTATCGTCAGTGCTGCCGGCGTGGCAACGCCTGCTACTGTTCCAAGCGTTGCTGACTGGCGTAACGCCTGCGCATCCTCAGCGTGGCGCGTGCGCATGATCTCGACGTCGGGATAGAGGATCCCCACATCGCCTTCAGGGGCTGTATCTTCCACCAGATAGATACTGAGACGTGCGGTGTAGCGGGGACGAATGAGGGGGGTCAGCAGTTGACGGATCTTTGCCGAGAAAGCACTGTGAACGTCAGGCCACAGATAGCCCTCAAGGTAGGGATCCATCCCGGGAAATGGAGAAGGCATGGCTCTACTCCTCCACGCTTGAGCGGCGGGGTTGGCGAGCCTGATCCACCCAACCCCGCCCTACCCAGTTGCCTAGACCGCCTGGCCGGCGAGTTGCAGGGCCCGCCCACTGTCGAGCACCTGAGCCCAGGCACGCGGCTGGCGGGCGTGCCAACTCCCACGATGGTAGACATACCCCGCCAGGAGGGGCAGAGTGACCGTGATCTCACCAAAGACCATCTGCTCCTGGGCCAGGCTCACCTTGCCCCAAGAGTTTGCCTCCTTGAGGGTTGAGCCAGAGAGCGCCCCATCGCGCTCATCGGCGACCGTTAACTGCACGGCATACTGGTGCATCGCTGCTTCGTAGCCCAAAAACTCGGCGGAAACCACAATATCCTGCACGAAGTTCTTGGGCACACCACCGCCCAGCATCAGTAGCCCGGTCGTGCCGGCCCAGACCTTGATCGCCGTCAGTTCACGGAAATCCTTGACGCTGTCGATGCTCATGTGCGCCTCAGGGTTGGCTACCTGGTGCGCCACCAGACCAAAGCCAGCCGAGCAGTCGGAGAAGGCTGGTACGAAAATGGGCACGTGGCGGCGGTAGCACTCGAGCACAATGCTCTCAGCCGTCGGATGGTGCTGATCAAGATAGGCCCCCATCGCCTGAATGAACTCACGGCTCGAGTAGGTCTTGGGTGCTAACCCATCGGCAATGAGCCGGGTCGTCTCGTCACAGACGCGCAGCTGCTCTTCATCGATGTAGGTGTCGTAGATCCGGTCGATCATCTGCTCGCGGAGGGCATTGTCATCGGCGAAGGGCGTACCCTGGTAGTGGCGAAAGCCCAACGCCTCGAAGAAGTCCTGATCGACAATGTTGGCACCAGTGGAGACGATGACGTCGATCGCATTGCAGCGCAGCAGATCGAGGATAACCGCCTTTTGACCAGCCGAAACCAGGCTACCCGCCAGGGTCAGGATCGTGGTGGCCTGGGGATCAGCCACCATCGCATCCACAATCCGTGCCGCACGTGCCAGGTTGCGCGCCTGGAACGCCGTACGCTCCATCATCTCGATCATGGGTACGACATTGACTACCTTGATATCGATATGCTCGACTGTGGTCTGCAGAAGCTCATGCTTCTCCATGCGCATCTTCCCTTTCTATGGAAGTTACTCTCTTACGGGAGGTATGGAGGGCGTAGCCCTCCGCAAAAAGCCAAGATTGAACCAGGCCCTACAGCTGTTCCAACCAGGGCAACAGGGCCGTACAGAAGCGCTCAGGAGTCTCATCAAAAGGGCAGTGCCCACTCTCCTGGAGGATTACCATCTCGGCCTGAGGCAGGATGAGGCGCTTAATTGCCACCGCATCAGAAGGGGGAATGGAGCGATCCTCCGCACCCCAGATCAGCAGGGCGGGACCTTGATACTCACCCGCCTGCAGCGTAATCACCAGATTTTCCGCATTGCGTGTGGTCGCCAGGTACGAGCCGGCGCCAAAACGTGCGATCGGTCCACTGAAAGTCTTCACGAGCTCAGGGGTTACCCGCTCCTTGCGATGGTACGCTGCGAGCAGCCCCTGACGCACCCCCCAACTGTTCGCAAAGATACCCGCCATCGCCTCGCCAAAGAGTGGTGCGCCGATCAGCCCGAGCATGGCCCGATCGCCCGGAGAGAGTGGGCGCTCGTAGGGCTGCATCCC
>CAIWUD010000072.1 GCA_903915775.1 uncultured Chloroflexota bacterium
CACCAGGGCTGGGTTGGTTGTTTTTGTGGAGGGCTTCGCCCTCCACACCTCCCCGTTCGAACCAGGGTTTAGAAGAAGTGAGAGGGCGGATGCAAGGAAGGGTTATTCCCCTGCATCCACCCTCTCACGAGCGGGGCATGCCCGCAATACCTTCGCGTCAGTGCTTAGTAGCGTGGGCCGCGTCCACTCTCACTGCGCATCTGGTCGAAGCAGTTGCTGCAGTAGACTGGCTTGGTGCCACGGGGCACGAAGGGTACGGTCGTCTCCTGGTTGCAGTTTGCACAGACCGTCTTGTAGGTGACCCGCTCACGGGATCCGCCGCCTGCAGCCTGTCGGGGTGCCCCTCGATCCTCACGCGATCCACCGCCACCGGACGACGAGCTCTTACGTGCCTGTCGGCACGAGGGGCAGCGCGTCGGCTCGTTGACAAACCCCTTTGAGGCGTAAAACTCTTGCTCCCCCGCCGTAAACACGAAATCCACCCTACAATCGCGACACGTAAGCGTTTTGTCGACGAAGCTCATCACTCCTGCTCCTTACAGATGGCCAGCCAATATATATAGTTGGTTCGTGCCTGTGGAGCGAGGAGAAGAGCCCTGCTAATAGGAGTGTCGCATTAGCTGGAGGTCCGTCGCGTACCGCAAAGCAGCCCCATTACAACAATATTATACTGTCTTTTCAAAGACACGCAAGGGTGTACCTGTTTATACTTCCCCTGGCGGGGCCAAGGTTGGGTTAGGTTTTTTTGCGGAGAGCTGCGCCCTCCACGCCTCCTGCGGCGGGGCCGGGGATTATGCTACAATAGCCCGTAGCAAAAGTTTCCCCAGCCAGATAGCAGCCTATGCTTGAGACCGGCGCGATCATCCAGCAGCGCTACCAGATTGTGCGTCTAATTGGGCGTGGCGGTATGGGTGCGGTCTACGAAGCCCTGGATCGTCGACTGCACAACACCGTTGCGCTCAAGCAGATGCTGGGCGACGATGCAGAACATGCCGAGGCTTTTGAGCGTGAGGCGCAGATTCTTGCTGCGCTGCGCCATCAGGCTCTGCCTAAAGTGATCGACTACTTCCGCGATGGTGCGGAGCGTTTTCTGGTGATGGAGTTCTTTGCTGGTGCCGACCTCGCTGCTCTACGGGCGCGCCACCGTGGCTCCTTCAGTCTCACGGAAATCCTCTCCTGGGCTGAACAGCTGCTCGCCGCACTCGACTACCTCCATACGCGCCAACCACCGGTGGTGCACCGCGATATCAAGCCGCAGAATATCAAACTCACCCCTGAGGGTCAGTTGGTGCTCCTCGACTTTGGCCTGGCCAAGAGCCACACCCGCGCCAACCCAGTCAGCTTCTTCGGCTACACGTTGCAGTACGCTCCACTTGAGCAGATTGAAGGAACTGGCACTGAGCCGCGCTCCGATCTCTACGCCTGGTCGGCAACCCTCTACCACCTGCTCACTGGTCAACCACCGGTGAGTGCGCTGATGCGTGCTGATGCATGCCTAGCCGGTGATGGTGACCCGTTACGTCCGCCCGAAGATCTGCTACCAACGACCCCTCCAGAACTGAGCCGGCTCCTCCTTGCCGGGTTGGCACTCCGCCGTGATGATCGCCCGGCCTCGGCTGCGGCCATGCGTGCAGCCCTCCTTGAACACTTCTCATCGACCCTGCGTGCACCGGTCATGGCCAGCGCACCGACGATCAGTGCGCGATCTCCTAGTGCCGAGCGTCCGTTGAGTATCGACTGGGAGCATGTCTGTGCTGCCGCCCGGGCCCAGGCCGAGCCGGTGCTGCGCGAGTTGAGTGGAACGCCCCGCCGCCCGGGCCCCTACCTCAGCGAGCTCTACGTAGCACGCAACGAGGCCGAAGCAGAACTTCAGGCATTTCTCGCCGGATCGGCAGGTGCACTGCTGCTTCTCGGCGAATCGGGTATGGGCAAGAGCTGTCTGCTAGCCCACTGGGCCGAGCAACTCACTGCCTCTGGTGATGCGGTACTCTTCTACCGCTGCGGTGGCTCACTCGGATTGGAGCTCGATCGCGAGATCGCCCGCGACTTGGGCCGTGAATCGCCCGAGCTACTCACCCATGATCTGAGCCAGATGGCACGGTTGGCCGAGCGCGCTGGCCAGCGCATCGTGATGATTTTCGATGCCCTGGATGAGTATCGCGGTGGAGCTCAGAGCGATCCTGCCGACCTGTTACGCCGCATCGATGCGATTGTTGGCCGCTCCAGTACGCCGTGGCTGCGCATCGTGATCAGTTGTAACAGCGCTACTTGGGGGCAACTCGATCGCGCTGGGGCCACGCGCCTCTTCTGGAGCGCCTACCACCAGACGGACGAGGGTAGCCCTTACCTCAACCTTGGCCCCTTCAGCGCGAGCGAACTTGCTCTAGCCTATCCCCACTACCAGCGCTTTTTTCGGCTGCAGACCGCCCTAGAGCATGTACCAGAAGCTCTGCGCGCACGGCTATGCCGACCACTCATGTTGCGCCTCGTTGCCGAGAGCTACCGCGACGATCCAGTGGCCGTAGCCGGCCAGGGGCTCAGGCTCGGTCTCTTCCGCCGTTTCTACGACGAGCGGGTGCGTCAGCGCCGCGAGCATCTCTTCATTGAAGAGTTAGCGGCCGAACTGCTCCGTCGTGGCCAGACGAGTGCTCCCCTCCGCGACCTGGCTCGTAACCCCCTGTTGAGCAGTGAGCTCCTCAGCGTTGAGCCCGACTCGGCCTATGTGCGTCTCCTCGATGCGGGCATCCTCAGTGAACTGAGTGGCGATATCTTCAGTGGTGAACTGGTGAGTTTTGCCTATGGCGAGCTCGGCTTCTACGTGCTGGCGCGTCATCTGCTGCGCTCACCAGGAGCTCATCACGGGCTACCGGAGGTGATCCGGACACTGATTGCACGTGTGCGCAGCTTTGCCCCGGCTTTCGAGGTGGCACGTACGATCCTACTCATCCTGCGTCGTCCCGATATCTACAGTGAACTGGCACGCTCGTCCGACATTGAGTTGCGTGAACTCGTGGCCCAGAGTCTGGTCGAGCTGCATGCCGACGATCCGCACGTTGCACTCGACCTGATCAAGGATCTCTGCCAGCATGACTATGAAGAGACTCGGCGTACCGCGCTGAAGGCGGCCGCCTATATCGGCTCACCTGCGCGTACGATCTTCCTCTGGGCTGCACGGCGCAGTGACCCAGGCTTACGTCGTCTGGTACGTGACACCCTCTACCTCCACTGGCGCACCGACCCGACTTTTACCTATGGCCTTCTCCACGATATGGTCGCTGCGGTCGGGCCGGGGACGCTTCGCGATCTGCGCTACCTACTCGAACTCTTCTTTGAACTGTCGGTGGTGATCTACATCAACCACCCCGAGCGGGCTGATGTCCGTGACACAACGGTTGAGCTCTACTACGAACTGGCACGCCAACGACTCCACCTCGATATCCTCAACACCGGCGTCTTTGGACGCACGATTGAGGGTCTCATCTTCCAGGCCGTAGCGAGTGCTTTCTCGAAGCCCATCCTCGATACCATGCTCATGGCCGAGGTGGTTCCAGTCGAGCAGTTCTTTGCGCTACCTCCCGAGCAGCGAGCCATCCTGGTACGAGTTGCCCCCCTCTTCGATCCTGCCACACCACTCGAAGCCTACCAGGTAGAGCTTGAAACCCTCCTGCGCACCGACAACCTCTTCTTCAACCTGGTTGCAACGGCGCAGATCGCCATCCATGCCGTTGCTGATCACCAACGAACCGAGCCAATCATCCGCACACTCTTTGCCCGGATGCCTGCTGAAGGACGCCTCTGGCTGCTCCTGAGCCTCTGTGTACTCCTCCCTGATACGCCAGCAGGCTGGATACCCCTCGCTGAGGAGTTGACCGAGCGCATGTTTCGTGAACATCCCGATCTGGTTTTTGGCGAACGACCAAGCATGTTGCAGCGTGTAGCTGACCTGCTCTTGCTCCCCCTCGGCCTCGCGTATAGCAAGCTTGGGCAGACCATGCCGCTGATTGAGTTGATGCTCCAGGATGGGCTACTCCGGGGTGATGAACAGTTCGTTGACCGGGTGGTCGCCGGACTAGGGGCGGTGGGCTTTTATGCCCCCGAATCGGTGTTGCGTCTGCTCGATCGAGTGCCAGCCGCAATGCAGGGTCGTCTGCTGCAGAGCCTTATCCCGACCCTTGCCACCATCCGCACCTTGCACATTGATGCGGTCGATCGCTTCATCGTGCGCCACGAACTCGGGGCAGAGCTACAGCGGCGTGTTGCAGCGGCAAGTGATACGGAACTCGTACGGCGCTACATCTACTGGCTTGGCCTCTACAACCAGGTTGTCCACTCCTGCCTCTACTACCCCAAGATGCGCCGTCGTATGGCTATGGGTGCGATGGTCATGCTGGCCCGCGCCCGTACGCCCCAAGAGTTCATCGGCGCCTATACCGCAACGGTCTTTCGTATGTTGCGTGAAGCGGGTTTTCGCCTGAGCGAGTGGACTACCCCATGAGTTGCAGAGGGGTGTGCAATATTTGCGCCTGCGAGGAGCGGTAGAAGGTCGGGTAGAATAGCCCATACGGTGCTAGCGTTGTTGTGTGGCAGGCTTCAACCTGCTCACCTCCCGTAGGCTCATCTATCGTCACCGAGGGGTAGTGGTACCTATGCAGCGCGATCATCCCCGTCCCTTCCTCATGCTCTGGGTCATTCACTTAGCGACGGCCCTAGCCCAGGAGTTGGTCACGATCAGTATGGTCGTGACCGTCTTTGGTGCCAGTGGTTCCGTTCTGCAAGCGACGGGGGTTTTGGTTGCCCGTAATCTTCCCCCACTTCTCTTTGGACCATTGGTAGGGAGTATGGTCGACCGCTGGCCACGTCGTCCCCTCTTCATCATCACCAATCTGATCCGAGTGGGCATCCTCGGACTATTCGTATGGGCAACGTTTCAGGGTGTCAGCGGGCTCTGGCCAGGTTACCTCCTCATTCTCAGTTTGACCCTCGTTGAGATCATCCATAAACCGGCCATCTCAGCTACGCTTCCCTTGGTAATCCCGATCGAACGTATCGTATGGGCCAATAGTCTCTTCTTCACCACCACGCAGGTGGCTTTTGTGGTTGGCTACCTGTTTGGGGGGCTGGCGCTCATGGATGTCGGATCGGACATTGTGGTACTCCTGAGCATTGTGCTCCTGCTCACCGCTGCGGGTAGCGCCTCCATGATGGGTCCGGTTGCCAATCCCAGCCGAACGGTCGAGAGTCGCCACTTCTGGCGTAACGTGGTTGATGGTTTTAGCTACCTGCGTCGGCATCGACTTGCACGGACCTTGATCACGGTTGAATTCCTCGAGTCCTGGTCGCATGGGGCCTGGACATCGGTGCTAATGCTCTCGTTCACACTCCAAGCGCTGGGTGCCGGTCTTGATGCCTGGGGCTACCAGAACAGTGGCTTCTTTGCTGGGCAGATTCTGGGTGCGCTCCTCACCCTCTCTTCTGCCCGCTACCTCGGTAAGCGCCCAGGCTGGATGATCATTGCGAATGGCTTCCTGATGAGTATCCTCACCTTAGCGTATGCCGTCTCAAACTCAGTAGCTGTGGCTGTGCTGATCTCCATAGCCTTTGGTCCACCCTTTGCACTCCGCGATGTCGCCCAGGATGCACTACTCCAGACCTCGGTTGTCACTAGCATGCTCGGGCGGATCTACGCCCTCCGAGAGATGTTTGCCCGCATGGCACTGCTCCTCGGCGGGCTGCTCTTTGCGCAGCTCGCCGACCAGATCGGTATTCGTGCGATCTACTTGCTCGCAGCGCTCCTCTACGCGCTGACGGCGATCTACACCCTCTGGAGCGCTCCCATGCGCGACAGCCGGCTCGAAGCGCTGCCGGCTGTCAGATGATGATAGCGTATATTTGTATTGCTTCACGGAGTTAGCGCCTTTTACCCCCACCCCTCCCCCAACGGGAGGGAGCCGGAATCCTCCCCCCAGCGGGGGGAGGTTGGGAGGGTGGCATCTGTGCCAACCTTATGAAACAATACACATATTCGCTACATGGGGTAGAGCAGCCCTAGAGCACCGCCCCCTTCACCAACAGGCGCACACTGGTAATTCCGGGGAACTGCGCCAGAGTAAGCTCCAGGGCGCGTCGCTCCAGAATGCCAGGGATGGGGCGATCCAGGTCGATAGAGAGCGTGCCACCATCAAACGCCACACTCAGTACCTGTGTGCCAGGAGCCAAGGTGGGGGCGAGGTTGGCCGGTGGCCCGGCGAGTAGTCCCTTCAGCACATTCGCGATGGTCACCCCATCGGGCTCGCGAATCTCATACTGTGCAGGAACAATGGTTGCGCTGGCTGGGTCGGGGAAGTAGAGCGTCATCACCATCGGTGTTGCTGCCCCGCCGCCCGTGATCGTTGGCACAATCAGGATGCCCTCACCGGTGCTGGGGAAGGTTGGTGTGGGCTCTGGGAGTGCGCTCGTTGCTGTCGGCACGCTGATCACTGGGGTGATCGCCACGTCTGTGGCCAGAACCGATGTCGTTGCCATCGCTGCGTCTTCGGTCACGCTGCTCGGCTCAGGCGTAGGGGCAACAGCAGTACTTGTTGGGGCAAGGGCTGTTGGCTGCGTCTGTGTCTCAGAGGATGTCTCACCTTCACTCAGGAGATTAGTGGGCACATTCGTTGTCGCACTCTGCCCCTGTACTGAGAAGAGATCCGCTCGCTGCCAACTCCCGATGCCAATAACTGCTGCAAGGGTCAGGACGACAACTGGGGCGATCGCTCCTAGGGCCGTCGAGCGTAGTAACCGAAAGCGGTTACTCGCTAGGATGTTGCTGATATCACCAAGTTTTGACCCTATGGACTGATGGGGTCCCGGGAGTGCCGCATGTTCGGGCATGGCCCAGGCAGGTCGATCACTGCTTTCGCGTTTGGGAAGCGGTGCGGCTGGGGCCTGTGCCGTCAATGCCGCAGATAACCAATCACGATCGGCCTGAGACTGGGCAATCACCTGGGTGTAGCTCTTCCGCGCCTGGGCACGCAGCCGCGGTGGTACCACATCTGGTGGTGGCACCGGACGCTGCTCACTCTGCCACTCTGCCACGGGCTGGGAAGGCAAGAGCCGCTGCACTGGCGGACGCTGCGCCGGAGCCGCCCGCCGCTCGCCGCGCCACTCGGCTGGGGGCTGCGG
>CAIWUD010000073.1 GCA_903915775.1 uncultured Chloroflexota bacterium
GCACCAGCCGAGGGTGAGGATGGCCCACGGGTAGTCAGGGCTCTCGGCGGGAGTAGCGGCAAGGAGCCTTCGGGCAATGGCCTCGGCGCAGAGTGGTCGACGATCGCACCAGGTGAGGACGCGAGCGTAGGGTAGAGGAGGCGAGTCCACAGGCTGTCAGGGTGGTGTCAAGTGTTGAGGCAGCACTACGCGGTGTAGGTTTGGCATAACCTAAACCTACCAAGGATTCTACATTCATCACTTGATTATAAGAATCGAATAAGTATAGATATTTTACGCAATCTATCTATACTCTATCATAGCATATATAGTTACTTTGAGATCGCTCAAATCAGCTTGATAAACTTAGACATGGTTCAATTTCGGCTGCACCGACGATTGAGTTGGGGGCGCGGAGTTCAGCACCAGCAAACAAGCATGGCTGCAGACGTTGCTGGAGCTTCCGCATAGCTCATCAGGAATGAATCCTATGTTGGGGATTCTCGTTGTTCTACTCCCAGCCAATCCTCAGGCGCATGAATTCAGGATCGAGGAGCGTCAGTTGATCACGAACACGCTGGCGCAGTTGCACTGCCGGTTTAATGCAATACTCAGTGACATCAGCAGACGTGACCTGCCCATGAGGGAAGAGGAGCTTGCAGAAGCCTTCAGCTAGGCGACTAATGGCGATCATATCGCGTCGATCCGTTGTTCCCGTCACACTCCCATACCGTTGGATAATCTGCTCATAGCCTGCACGGTTGCGCAGATGGTGGAGCACGTCGCCGAAGTAGTCGGCCTTGAAGCCCAGTGAGCGCCCAATCGAGTGCTCCTCGATGCGGGGCAACTCCCAGCCTGGCAGAATGCCATGGATGCGGTCGATGAACGCCGTCTCACCGAGGAAGCGTGGGAGTTCGGCAAAGAGATTATCGTGGCGTGGGCGACGATTCTCATCAAGTGGAATGTTGGCTAGCAGCATAAGCCCAGCACTCGACTCGATTTTCTGCGTGCCACCCCGTGCAAAGCTCCCCGACTGGAGATAGTCTTTGAGGACGCCAATGATCTCGTCAGGATTATCAAAGGTGAGCGACTGCGCTTCATCAAAGATGACCAGATCGTAGTGACCCAGAAGGCCAGTCTGCTTACTCGCATTGTTGTAGAAGAGGGCTGCAGCGGTGACCCTACCGCCAGAGACGAGGCGTGCATACCGAGAGAGGTTTAAGAAGACGAACGATTTGCCCGTACCCTTTGGGGCGAGTTCGATCATGTTGACCCGTTCCTGAACCAGTGGAACCAGACGTGTAAGCATGTGCATCTGCTCGGTGGGATTGTAGGCCTCCGGGTTATAGCCCATGCTGGCAATGAGGAGATCACGCCACTCACTCAGCGAGAAGTGCGCGCGATACTCGCAGTAGAGGTCGAGATCGAGGCGCGCATTCTGCATCGGGCGAAAATCCATCATTCTGATCTGACCCGGTTTTCGTGTTCCGTCGGGTCGATCGTAGACGAGTTTGCCTACACCCCAGATCCCGGCACCCAACAGGAGGGGAAAGGCATCAAGAATATGCCGATCAGTAGTGGCTTTCGTCTCATCCAGACAGGGAATACGCAGATAGTTTTCATTCTTCTGGAGATCCACCGTGACACTAAACTGATCGAGAATGGTCAGTATCTCACCGTTCTGGAGTTGCGACTTGAGTTGCTCTTTCTGATCACGGGTTGGGAGATGCTTGTTCAAGAAGGTGCGAATTCGTTGTTGCGCACCACTATCGAGGAGACCATCAGGAGTATTGCGCGTCACGATCCACTCGCTGACAAAAGCCGGAATGCTGCGGGTGCCAAAGCCAGCCTGTTGCACCAATCCCTTGTTGATGCAGACTTCGCCAAAGAGGCTCTGTGCCTTTGCTTCGTAGGGGAGAAGAGTTGTCATGTATTGAACATGTCCTCAAACGAACTATTTACCGTTTGCAACTGACGAACCTTCAATGTGAGCTGCTGCTGCTGGTGTCGAGCTACCCCGAAGGCCTGATAGTGGAGATCGTAGGAGGTGATGAGGGTTTCGCTTTGACTAGGTATTGCTTTGATCGAGAGTACCACCTCGACGTGCTGTGCAGGGAGAATGTGCGGAACTCGTATCTCGGCAAGATCGTTTGCGACCACGAAATGGAGATCAGAGACTGGAAACTGGTTCAGGTTACGTAGGATCAAGGTGACTGTTCCAGCCTGGTTCGAGCGCAGTTCGCCACGGAGCTCATGCTCAATGGGCAAGATCGTCGGTGCTTCTGTCGATAGCTGCAGCAGCGGAACGATCGTCTCTTCAGGTGAGAGCCCGCCATGCACCCAACCCACGGGGCGTCGCTTCAGGTAGCCGTAGCCCCGTGGAACGAGATAGTGTTGATCGAGTTGGAAGCGCTCACGATCGAGGAAGTACCAGACGGAGTTATCGATCTGCTGGGGATCGCTACTGGCTAATGCTGCAGCACGTGTGCTTGTCCAATGGGGATCACGATTGGACGGTTCAGGACTCCAGCCATTAGTAATCTCGCGTGCAGTGTCGGGCAAGGTAAGCAACGGAGCGTTTTCAGGCAGTAGCGTAGCCCCGTGATCGCTCCCAACAAAGATGTAGAGTGGTTGACTCCGCTGCACACAGATCCGGTGTACCTCACGCAGTTGGTCTGCCAGATCTTTGAAGTGTCCGCGCAGACCTGCATTGTCTATCGAGTCGGCTGGTATCTGATGTGATAACGTGTCAATCAGGTTGTAGAACAAGAGGGCAATCCGCAGCGAGGCTTGCTCGCGGATCGCTGCCGTAAGCTCATGGAACGAGGATCCAACAATCGCTGGGATGTTGCTGCGATGGAACTTCGTGCGCGCAGCATCGGCAACGGTCTGTGTATCGATAGTGCGGGCGGGTAGACCCGTCACAAGTGCACGTTTTGAGATATCGGTGATCGATGGGAGTACCGCTACCCCTGGTCGCAACGCGCTGATCTGCATGCCGTGGTGCTCAAAGGCTTCACGGATGAACTCCTCGTGCGACCAGCGCATGCCATCCACAACAAGCCAGAAGACCAGTGCGTTTGATTCACGCTCGATCAGTGCGGTAATTTCTTGGTACTGGCTGAGCAGCAGCGGTGACTGGCTATTGTTGAGCCAATTGGGATAGTGGCTGTACAACCAATCACTGTAGCTTAGCGCATACTCCTGCTGCTGTGCTCGGTCAACTCTCGCCTTAACGATCCAGGTGTAGTAGGGTATATACTCCTGGGTAGCCCACGAGAGCCACTGGTCGACCGACCAGTGCTGCTCAGGGTGGTTCGGCTTGGGTGGTACGATCGCTTTCTTTAAGCGCGATAGTGTGTCGCCTGCCTTTGGGCGGATCGGGTCAAAATGGCTCGCGATCTGCCGGAACGTATGGGCGCTGAGTGGTAGTGATCGCTGTCCAACGATCGCTTCGAGTATCTCGAGTTCGACCATGCTCATGCCTGACATCTGAGCCAGCAGAGCTTCAACAGAGCGCTCTGCTGAACGATCACTCATGCTCTGGCTCCAATAGGCCGCGATCTCTACCCGTTGATCCTCTAGCACCACACCTACGGCATGTGCTGATGGCACGCCAGGTAACAGTGGTAGCATACCCCACGGCTTTTTCCGACACCACGATTCAGCATAGTTACGCAACGCCCAGCGTATCAATAGTTGGGCGCTATGTAAGTACAAGCTATCGGCGTGGAGGGCTGCAAAAGTTGGATCATGCTCTGCCCAACGTACCAACTGGATCTGGATCAGATTCAGGAGATCAGGAGGAAACGGTTGTGGATGTTCGATCACCCAACTCACGAATGCTGAGGCATGATGTAGTGGCGGTTGATCATGTTGCCAGATTGGATCGAGACGATGACCCAGGATCCATGTGACGGGATCAACGCGACTCCCGGTTGGTGGGGTTGGGAGTGTATCAAGTTGGAGTGCAGCTAGCTGTTTTGGAGTGAATAGACCCGATGGTACCACTCCAAAGATCTTGAGAAACTGCTCTCTCGGATCAACTACCTCCCAATGAATACGGGTCTCGGGATAGCGCTGCAGGTCTCTGAGCCAATGGAGCACAACAGGGTTGTTTGCGTAGATCGTGAGTGGCTCAGCACGACCGAGAGCCATGTGAATGCGGCGCCGTACGTGCACGTAATCGGCGGTTTCCGCAGCAACCAGGGCATTGGGTGGTGCGTGGCTGAGTCCTTCGGCGTCAGCGATGATCCTGATCATACGTTGAACTCCTGTTGGAAGCTCTTGATTAGCCAACGCTGCTCATCTGGAGAGAGCTCAGTTCTTATTTTTGTCTTTAGATCTGTCCAGACCTGCTGTGCGCGAGGTGTAGCATCAGTTACCTTCCCAAGGCGTGTAATCTCTTGTACCGCGCGTTCTAACGCCTGAAGATACGCAGTAGATTGTGACCAGTTATTCCAGGCGTGGTATGGGGATCGTACTGAGTTTAGCTCGCTAGGTAAGGTTGTTAAGAGGAACTGGGATGGATTATCTCCCGGCTTTCCCAGCAACGTTGCAACAGTAGCTGCCTCCGGTGAAAGGGCCTCGTTGGTGAGGAGCACATGGGATCTACGCCAGGCATGGAGCCTGCTCATGAGGTTGGATTGATCACGAGCGATCTGGAACAGGGTGCTGATTCTGTGAATCAGCCAGGAACTCGTGACTGTTTGTAGGGTGGCGATCTGCTGGAAGGCAGTGTGTATTGTTTCGAGCATCCCATGAACAAGACTGAGATTCCACATGCTACTTGGCGTCGAAACGCCTAATCGCTGTGGCAACTCGACGAGCAGGTAGCTCGTCGAGTTGGATGCTGAGCGCCATGGTCTGCTCAACAGTTCACGTACGATGTCGTGTAATGGGAGGGGAGCATCAGGATAGAGTTCAGCTAACTCTTCAGTTGTCAGATGAACGGCGAAGGCTGGCAGACGCAGCCCATCGAGCCAGTAGGAGAGTTGGGTTGTAACCTCCTGGGCCAAGCGCCGCTTCTCCCGTGGAGGGTTCGGCAATCCTGGTAGCAGGTCACCAGTGATGATACCAACCAGCCAAGCCTGTTCATGGACATTCAGCGGTTCATACTCCTGAATCGAACGTGCCGCAACGTCGAGGAGCTTGACATAGTGATCGAGATTGGCGTAGTGCTTCCACTCCTGGTAGCCACATCCAATAGGTTTCAACGCTTGGGGTAGCGTAGTCAAGAGGGTCGTCTCAGCATCAAGCGGCGAACGAAGCTGGGCCAAGAGGGTCCGCGCATGTTCATCAAGGTCATTATCTGCTGGGATGGGGTGCGCCCGCTGCCAATCTGCCAAAATATTGCCAGTAGGTTGTGCCAAATCGGTCGGCGAGAAGATCTGCAGCACACGCTCTAGGACGTGCTTGCGCAACCGAACATCTAGTTCGGCAGCTGATCGCAGTGCAACCTCCAGGCGTTTCAGGGCCTGTTGTACCTCTTCCCGTGTCCAGTTGATGACGCCGAACTGCTGCTGAATACGCTCCAGGGCATCTTGCCAACCCGCTGCATCAAGGCCAGTGCAACTTAGGATCGTGTGGAGATCCGTGTAACACTGAGCCTCCTGTCCAGGGAGAATCTTCGCTAGATCAGGAGGTTGGAGGGATGCACTCCAGCCAGACCAGCGAATCTCACCTGCCCATGTAGCCAGGTGGTGACTAGCCTTCTCGGCATCCACACCTTCCACTGGGCGCCCTAGGGCCAACTTTGCCAACCCGCTGAACCAGAGCTCTCGACTATCTGCACCAACTTCCCAGCACGTCTGGATCTCGTTATAGGCCTTTTGCAGTTCTCGAACGAGACGGTCGAGGTAGTCGATCGTTTGCCAATCCACGTAGGCTCGATTGATATCTGGTGTCGATCGCGCAAACCTATTGAGGATGACCTCACGCACATGAGACAACGGTTGATTGCTCAAAAACAGGAGATTCCGTGCCTGTTCACTCAGCGTGATCAGTTGACGATCGGGTATGCGCCGATGCATACGCCAATGGTAAATCTTTCCCCAGATGTCATCGGCAGACTGATCTTGACAGCCAAAAACCTTTGCTACCTCCTGGATCGCGTGCTGCTCAAGGCGGTCCGGCAACAGCTGTATCAATTGGCATGTCTCTGTCCAGTTGCTACTGAGCATCTCCATGGTCTCGTTCGTCCATGTGATCGGATCGGAGGGTGCACCGAAGCACGCTGGTAGCTCTTGGAGCAGCATCCTGGGGTGCAGGTGCTCGGCGCGATCAGAGCGCATCCGCAACAGGATTGGTACTGCGTTGAGCACCAACCTGTTTGTTTGCTCAGGCATGAGCGTGCCGAGGCGTTCCGCATCGAGCTGCTCGGCAAAAAGGGGGAGAGGTTGGCGATTCAGCCAACGTACCACCTCATCGGTCACCTGAGCAGTCAGTCGCTTGCGTGGAGCAGTAGTGGTAGGGGAGGACACCTTGCTGATAACTGCGTTCCTGACGCTCTGTAGCCACTGTCGTTCGCGATCAGAGAGGTACTGGAAATCGACCTGGAAGGCTTGCGGTTTCTCAACTAGTTCTTTGAGTTCACTTACATCATCAAGGGCAACGGGCTTTACTGCCGATCCTGCGCTTTTTCTCAGTTCAAGCATGTCTGCATGAACGGCAAAGAACGCTCCGGTGAATGCGAAGATGAGTGAGTCGTAGAGGCCATAGGGGGGTTGGCGTAACTTCTCTTCAACCAGTTCGCGCCAACTTCTCCCGCTCTTGAGGTGATCGTGATAGAGTCGCCAGATGGTTTGACTGTGGGTATGCACGGTACTAGGTTCAGCTACGCTGAAATACTGAAATGAACCATCACTGCGCACCGGTTTGATGAGCCCTAGTCCAACCAGACCAGTCTTTACGATCTGGTCTTGCGCGCTATTTCCATTCTTACTTACACTGACTCTTGTAGGCTCCCTGAGCAGATCCGCTACCGCAGTACGAAGGGATGACGAAATACCCTGCTTCTTCAAGTGCTGCCTGAGTTGATGTTGAGGTGTAGCCGGAAAGACGTGACGCATCACCTGCGTGGCCAGGGCCTGAGCACTCTGTCGATTCGTGATATTTGGCTGAATCTCACCCTGGACGAACCATTCCCACTCCCTCTCCGTGCCTAGGCGTTCCACAGCACTGGTGAGTGCCGTGACAAAGTCGCACCCTACTCGACCACTATCTTGGAGATAGGCTAGGGCAGCAGAATCCTGAGTGTCTGCACGAAGGGCCTCAAGTGCCTGGTAATTTTTGAATACATCTAGGATGTTCAGGGGTGCCGTAGGTATGGCGACGACGAGGCGCTTCTGTTGACGGGTGAGATCTCTGGCTCTACTCTGGGCTTGCCTGCGTTCTTCTTCACTCGTAGCAAGAACATACCAGAGCAGTCCATCCTGATGCTGATTGAGCTCCTCTTTTTTAGGAGTAATCAGATGGCGTACAAGTATGTATTGAGCTACTAGTTCACGGTCACTTCCGCGCTCTTGATTATATGTCGTTGCCGGAATAGAATCTGGGGAGTATTTCGCTTGAAAACCCCCAAAACTGTTCGACAGATCACGAGCTTTTTGGAGCACTCGTCTGCGCAGAAGGATCGGGCTGACTCTACCCTGAATCGGTAGCGCATAGGCCCCCGACACTTCACTATCCGTATCGTGGGGCGGGTAGATTGCCTCACATCGCTCGAGCAGTCCCAGTGTTTCACGTAGCAACTCTGTGGCTGATGGTGGAAGATTGAGCGCCTGGCGCAACATCTGGCGTGTTGGGCTGATCCCACGTACCACTTCGCAGAAGGCAAGGACCTTCAGCACACGTTGCGCTAGGATGGTTGCATGTGGGGGGAGGTTCAGGCTTAGGGTAAAGGCATGGTTGTAGGCATCGGTGACATCGGTACGCCGCTCCTGAATGCTGCGCTCGAAGTAGTCAAACAGATGATCCAGCGTTAACAGGTTACTCCAACCTGCATCTGGATCGCCTAGACTAGTCTGTTCGAGAAAACCTACGAGCCCTTCCTGATCTTTTAGGAACTGAAACATCGTGCGGTTGGTCTGGGCAACCAGATGATTGATCGTTGGTAGCGCGTAGGTGGTGAGTGGATGTAGTGGGAAGCAGCCATCAACGACGAGATCAGTACACCACTGTCTCGACTTCTGAGACCAGAGCTCCTGGGTAAGGGTGATCAGTTCATCGCGCTGGCGGTTGGGGAGAAGCATGGTCTGATCATCAAGTCGCCGCAACGCACCACGTATTAACTCGACACTCTCCTGGAGATCGAGTGCAAATTGATAGGGAAAGCGGCCACCAATCTTTTCAAGGGCTTGCGCACTTGTTGCCGAGCCACTCTCAGCCGAAGCGCTCGCAAACGCCTCCAGGCTTGCAACAATGAAGTGGAGTTGGTTCTGTCCAGAGGCGATACTCGCATTAGCCAGATCCTGGATACTCTGGGCTTCAGCATCGACTTCGGCAGACTGCTGATCGCCCATACGAGTCATGCGGCGCATCAACTCGGTAAATTCATCACAGACGACGACCACTCCGCTATGACTACCACGCGTGTGGAGGGCTCTGGCAACACTCTTGAACGCATCCTCAGGCCGACCATAGCTATAGATGTCGAAATCAGTTCCTGTCGCCTGCTTGAAGGCGCGCTGGAATGCAGGAAAGACTGAGTCTGCACTGGAGCTATCGAGATCGTTCGTGAGCCTTGCGAGTTCCATGCCCTCGTTGCTGCGCAACGCCGTAATAAAGTGTTCAAGCACCGGATGCCGATTGCTCTGCCACTCCTTGATCTTCTGCCGGGCAGCTGAAAAGCGCGTTGGGAGCATCAACTCCTCAAGCCCTGCCGCTCTCAGGGCCTGTTCAAGGCCGTGTAGAATAAACCCCACAAAGGGTGTAACCGCATTTGCCTGCAATAGGACGACGAGAAAGGGTGGGATATTGGCACGAATCTGGTAAATAGTATTGTGCCGAGTCTCATCGATCCGCCGTAACTTCTCGTAGAACGGCTGCATGACGGGGTCATCAACCGACCGTGAGAAGTAGTTACAGAGAATCAGGAGGAGATCGGACTTTCCTGTGCCAAAGGTTCCATGGAGCATGGATGCTCGTTGCTGGCTGGCTGGTCTGAGACTATTGGCTACCTCGGTCAGAAGATCGATTGACGCCAAGGTGGGAATATAGGTGCGAATCAGCTGTGCGTTCTGCTCGGCGTTGTTGAAATGGTCAGGAAGGTAGACTGCTGGTTTGAAGTCGGCATCAACCGCAACCAGGGTAGCAAGAGATGGTCCTACACTACTCATTGCGATACTCCTGAGAGATCAATATATGCTCGACGATCACTAGGTGGTAGCAGGGACTCAAGGGTCGTGGCCTCAAAGAGGTTACTCACCAGAAGCAACCCGCATGGCAACTCGGGAAGGCGACTAGCCCGATGAGCAAAGCTACGTTGCTGTTGCGGCTGCCAGCAACTCAATAGCGCATCGAGCTCATCTACGATCAGTATGGACTGGGTAGTGGCAGCGGACCACCGACTGAGCTCGTGACACAGATCGTCTGGTTGGTAGGTCTCTAGGCGACCCTGCAGTTGATCAAAGTAGCCCTCGTCGAGGGTGTAGTTGAGGTAACGCCAGCCAAAATGCGTGCAGAGTTGGCGCGCCAGCGTGCTCTTCCCAGTGAGTGGGGCTCCAATAATCCAGGCGGTTCTGTAGCGCAACTGGTTGCAGTAGGCGCGAAATAGCGCACCGGTTTGTTCATACGGGGTATTCATGGCTGGCTGTAGTATCGACTGAGGAGCGTTTCAAGCGGATCGCTGAAGCGTCTGGTCACCGGCTCATGCTGGGTGTCGGCGTAGTTCACCAGACCAAGAGCCTGGAGACGCAAGATGAGTTCACGTACCTGGGTTGGTGTCGCGACGAAGACCCGTCCGAGCATTTCAGGCTCAGTAGCGATCTGCGAGAGTCGTAGGGTGTCCGCTGCACCATAACGGCGTTGCCAGGTGTCAAAGAGCACGTAGGCAGCGATCATGAGGTCGGGTAGGGTAGGCAACTTTGCCGTCACCGCCAGGTCAGACTGCTTCGTCAAGATGCGCAACTCGCCCAGGGCTGTGCTACTGCGATAGGTTTTCAGAACTTCCTGCGCGTCGTACATGACAGCTTGGCGGTTGGTTGAGGGCTCTGGTAAGCAACGCTCAACATACGCCCCCAACTCCTGGTAGGTGAACTGTCGTCCTGGAAAGGCAAACTCGTTGAAGCAGCGGTACCAAACCTCGGCGCGCTCTGCGTGCTCGCTCACCAGAAAATAGTGTAGTAACCAGAGCGTGCCAGGTTTCATGAGATCAGGGTCATGCTCGACGACTGCGGCTCCAAACGGTGAGAGATGGTACTGCTTTGCACTTCCACTACCCAGACCAAGTTTCACGAACCACCCACGTACACTTTCAACTTTGTATGGGTTGATTCCAAGATAGGCACCAATCTGGCTCTTTGAGGTTGTGGGATTGGTGGCTACAGAGTGTAAAAACCCCTTCATCAGACTACGCTCAAATGAAAACTTCTGATGGAAGCAGAGTGTGCGCATATGCGATAGCCTTATACAGAGATCTACTACTCGAGATGGTTCTTGATTTCGGCGTTAGTTATGCTTCGGGATCGGCTGCCCGCGGTGGGGTTGGGGGATTTCGTGGTGGGATGCGCCCTCCACACCTCGCGTAAGCGTGTCAATCTGGGCGGATGGCTCTGCTCCTCCATCCCGCGCTGCGATCACAAATGGCAAATATCGCACCCCTGCTCATCATCCTCAGCGTCGAGGGCTGCGCCAATGAGCTCGATCAATGGACGGTTTGGCCGACGACGGCGCTCCTGCTCCAGACGTTTCGCGTGTTCACGCTTGATCTGAGCGACCCGTTCAGGCCGTTCCAGTTCAGCCAGGCTTTCGTTCTGGCGCCAGTAGAACTGTTCACCGCCACGCTCCGTCTCGTAGGCCTTGGCCTCCTCAAACAGCTCTGGGTGGTGCTCCTTCAGGCCGATCCACTCGCCTGAGCGCTGGTAGAAGCAGAAGGTGCAGCCACTGCGCTGACGCCAGGCGTAGTAACTGGGTAGACCGAGACCACTCTGCTCCAGGAGGCGTTCGATGTCGTTGAGCACGAGGCCAAAGGTTTTGAAGGGGAAGACAGGGTGAATGTTTGGCTTTGTGGAGACGTAGCCACTACGCTGCTCATCGGCACGAATACCAACATAGCTCCAGACCGTTGTGTCACCGACGAAGGCCTCGAAGGGTTCGATCTTGAGTTTGCGGGTGCACCAGCGTACTCGCGCCGAGGGCAACATGCCACCATACATGTCGAGCCAATGGTCGAAGCCGCGCTGCGCGTTGAGTTTGATGATTGGGCGTTGTAGGTAGGCCCCAAGCCGATCGAGATAGTCGTAGGTCTCGGGGAGCTCCTTGTGGGTGTCGCAGAAGAGATACTCGAGCTGTGGGATCTTGTCACGGAGGAAGATCGCTAGGGCAGTGCTGTCTTTGCCACCACTCAGGTTGACGATATGCCGACCTGGTCGCTCAGCCCAGTTCTTGATCTGCTCGTCAGGTGTGCTCATGCTGTCTCCGTTAGGCAAGGTTTCGTAACCGAGTGACGGGTGTCGCCGCTGCCCGCAGCGGGGAGGAGCAATTGCGAGCAGGGCTATGCCCTCCCGTCGAGAAGGGTCTACACCTACTCCATCAACTGTTCGAGGAGCCCGGCTAAGGCTGCTGCACGCTGTTCGGCACTCAGGCTGGGGTGACGTTCCAGGATTGCGCGTAGTTCGGCGTGTAATGCTCCTACGGCTGGATCATCATCGCCACGGTTGACGACACGGCTCACCTCACCACGTCCGCTCGCTAGCCCAATGCGGATGAGGGGCACACCAGTGGGGGTGGTCTGTGTAGCCAGGGCGAGATCCTCGGCGGCCCGCAGCCGACTGGCCAGTTCGCCGAGGGCAGCTGCAGCAATTGGTAACTCTTCGTCCGACCAGAACTCGGGGGGGCGGCGGGTGACCAGGGCAGCTACACTCTCAACCCAGGCTAAACCCTGGAGATCGGCTGTCTCGAGACGTACCTGGAGGGAGCGTAGGCGTGTATCACCGCTGATGGTGAGCACAGCGCTGCAGCGTGCGAGCAATTCAGCACGGATGTCGCTACTGCGTAGCCCAAAGCTGCTCCTGATACACTCGGTAAGCTCCTGGATGAGTCGCGGATAGGCCTCTTGCAGCTCTTGGAGCGCCTTGCGGAGTTGTGTGGCAAACGTTTCGACACGGGCCATGCCCGTTTCAACTGCTTCGTCAGCGTCGAAGGGAACCTCGCCACACGCCTGTGGTAGTTCATTGAAGAGGAGGGCATCGGGTGAGCGTGTCTCGCGGAGAGCGCGGCGGATGGCCTGGGCCTCAACGCTCACCCTCCGTGTCTGACGACTATACTCAGGGAGGCTCTTGAGCAGGCGGAGGAGTGGGAGGACGACGGCAAGGAGGGCGGGTTGCTGGGGTTGTTCGAGAGCGCGCGGTGCTAACGCCTGGGCTAGTCGCCGGTAGAGCGGTAGACGCACTCCGTCAGTACGGCTCAGCCGGAGGGCAAAGGACTCGGGGCGGGCGAGGATGCGCTCGAAGGTGGCGATGTCAGGTATGGCGAGGTAGCTCCCCCGCTCGTAGAAGCTCAGTTCACCGGCCCGCACCAGGTAGAGGGCAACTACCAGGAGGGGGGCTAAGCCAGCCTTGACGCCGTAGGGTGCGCGTTCCAGCATACCCAAGAGTTCGTTCAGGGCGAGTGGCTCTTCTCCCGCTAGTTCAAGCCGCTGCTCCATGGCTCGCCAGGCTGGCCGTAACCCCAGTGGATCATTGGACGGTGGAGGGGTGATGCGCCACGCTCCATGCTCATCGGGGCGGTGGAGACCACCCTGGCGCAGGAGACTCTCGTAGATGGCGCGCTCGGGGGGGTAGCCGATGATTCCCAACTGGGGCTGGTCAGCCCGCTCTACCATCGCTTCGACCAGGTTACGGCGCGCTCGTGCCGCAGCTGCGGAGATTTGGCGACGTACGATCAGTTCATTCCAGACCCGTGGTGCTTCCGGATAGGTTACGTCGCACGCCAGTGAGAGCAGTTCATCCAGTTCACGTGCCCCATGTACCGAACGAGCGCTGCGTAGGTGGAACCAGCTCCCATGGCTGCCACCATACGTTTCGGCCACCAGGTGCGCTAGGAGCTGTTCCGCTTCCATGAGGCGTCCGGCTACTTCGCGTCGTGCCACCCGGTCATGCTCGAGCTCTGGTTGCCGTTCGAGTAACCCGCGCAGCGATGCTACTTCGAGCAGTGAATTGCGGAGTTGATCGAGCTTACGGGGGAGGACAACGAGCCGCTGCGGCTCGGCGGCCCGCTCCGGCTCAGTTGCCCAGCGTACGGCTTGTGCAAGCTCATCCTCATCGGAGGCGACCACATGGAGTAGTTCACCATCGAAGCCTGCCGGCGGCTCAGTTGCCGCATCAAGTTGAGCTACGGCGACAAAACGTACCGCAAAGGCGCGGGTAGCTCCGCTCCGGTAGCTGTGGCGGCGCGCGATCTTGGGGAGCAACTCGGTATGGCGCTGTAAGAGCTCCGGCAGTGCCACCCGATCGGCCAGTTCGCGACGTTGAGCTAGGGCTAGGGCCTCCAGATCGAGGTCACTACCCTCCCAGAGAATGTAGCTAGTGCGGTGGCGTCTGTAGGTAATCATCCGCCGTGCTTCAAGCTGCGCCAGGGCGACTACCACTGCAGCTGCCTCCGGACCTTCAGTTGTATCGCAGAGGGCTAGAGCAACCTGATCACGGTCGGCACGGAGCCCTGCCGATCGCTCCAGCGCTCCGATGGTGCCAACGACCGTGAGCACCTGAAAGCTGAGCGGATCATCATTAGCGAGGAGCGCTCGCGCTTCAGCCAGTTCGGACCAGCGCTGCCCACGTGCGCGGGTGAAGAGCCCAGGTCCAAGGATCTGCTCAACATAGGCGTAGAGGTGGGTCAGGCGGTAGATCGGCGGCTCGTTACTACTCCCAACAATATCGCGCAAGCTCCATGGCTCGTCCGAGTGGAGGAATGCGAAGAGTGAACGCTCATTCTGAGCCAACTGCCGAAAGATCTGGGGGAGGGCCACCAGGACGGTTGGATGGAGGGGGTAACAGTCGGCGAGCAGTTGCGCCCATTCCGTATCAGTGATCTCGGCTGGGCGCAACCCGAGGGCAGCAGTAGCAGGAGCGAGCCGTGCGGACCAGTCCTGGCGCACCTCTTGCCAGGGATCCCTCCCTGTGGGGCGCAGCGCCCGTGCCACCATGCGCACCATCTGTGCAGTTGGCTCCTGGAAGGGGAGATCGGCAAAACGCCCCTGAACTTTGGCCCACTCGAGGCGACGAGCAGAGCCAGCATTGAGGGTGTAGCGCTCGAACGCCTGGTGCAGAATAGTCACCAGGAGGCAGGGTGTTTCACCACTACGTGCGGCAAGCTCGGCTAGGCTCTGCAACACAAAGAGGTCGCGCTCCTCATCGTGGCGGGCAGCATAATCGAGAAACTGACCAAGCTCGTCGATGATCAGCAACAACCCAGCGAACGTTCCACTTTCACGCACCAACTCGGCAGCTGCAGCCACGAGATCGGCTACCCGCTGCGGATCGAGGTCGGGAGAGGCAGCACTATGCTGCAACTCCTTCAAGAGCAGCTCAACAGCAGGTCCGCGGAGACGTGCACGCTGGCGCTTCAACGCTGCACTGAGTGCGATGAGTAGGGCAGCGCGGAGGGCACTGTTATTGCCAGCAACTGGTACCGCTAGGAGCGAGGGGAGATCGAGGGGGAGCGGCTCAATCCCCTCAGCTGGCTTGAGTGAGCTAAGGAGCTGTTGCCGACTCTCGGGACCACGTTCGATATAGTGGCCAAGAAAGAGCGCAAAAGCGGACTTACCTGCTCCAAAGGGACCGACGATGGAGAAGGCACGCTCAGTCGCCCCGGGCTCCAGTCCGGCCAGAATACGCCCCGTTGCTTGACGAACCAGAGGGGTTAACTGGTAGCCATCGAGGCGGTGGCGCAGGTCGCGAAAATCACGTTGAATATGCACCGCACGGGTAAAGCGTGGTGCGACGCTCAGGATCGTAGGTTCAGGCATAGGTACGGTCGCTGGTAAAGGCGAGCGCAATCAGATCACGGTCGAGCAGTGGACGATTGGGCTCGCGCCAGAGGAGTTGGCGGATGCCACCATGTTCGGAGTATGCCACCTGCCCAGCAGTAAGCTCCTCAAGGCAGTAGAGATGGCTCAACAGTGCCTCTTCATCAAGGCGAAACATGCGTCCTGGTGAACATTCACCGTAGGCAAGGTCGTTAAAAGCCAGGGCTGCTCGTCCGAGCCGACGGCTCTGCTGGAGTGCGGCAAGGGCTACCAGAGCTGCAGGCAGGTCAGCCTGTGTGCCACTGAGCATGCGGTAGCTCGCCTGCTCGGGGAGACGCTGAATGAGTTCGAGTTCGTGGAGTGGGCAGTGCAGGGCATCCTCGAGCGGCGCACCAGCCTGATCGAACTGCGGGCGAAGGTAGCAGCGCAGGAGGCAATCCAGATCGCGGCTGATAGTTGCTACGGAGGGCGGGCGCAGGCCAAGGCTCTGTACATGCTCAATGATCTGCCGACCGAGCTGTGTGCTACTAAATTCACCACGCCGTAGGAGGTTGAAGGTGAAGTACCAGCTAAACGCCCGTTCGGGGTGTGCAGCGATCTGCCAGTGGAGCAGCCAGCGCCCAGCAGGAGTCACGAGGAAGGGATCCCAACCCTGATCAGCGAGGAGAGCATTACCCAGCCAGGTTGCACGGTGGGCTGCAGCATGCTCCGTGCGCTCAAAGACTCCACAGGCGCGCCCCCAGAAGCGGATGGCGTTGGCCATATTCTTGCCTACACCTAAGAGGATGAAGGCATCATCACGAAGAAAGAGATCTGGGGTTGTGAGCAGGAGATCGTACGCCTTTTTGAGCCAGTTAGCTCGTAGGATAAACGTCTCGTGGCCACTGAAAACGAGAGCGTTTTGGGTAAAGTGCGTGCTGCGCTGCTGCATAATAGTTTGGTACTGTATCCAGAATAGTGTTCTTCATTGTACACCATGATTCCCATCTATGGGAATAGCAAAGAAGGCGAGTTTCAAATCAGCTATCTATGGGGTTTCACCGCACAACGCCATCCTGAAAAGGCAAGTCAGGCCCTCCCAAACCCGCCCCTATTCACCTGCAGGGCAACACAAAGAGGTGGGTCCAAGTTTGACTTGGACCCACCTCATCCCGATCTATGCTCCCAAGCGTTGCGCATTCAGCGCGAACTACGGCGCTCGGCTACCCCCCTCACCCTACCCGCGCATATGCTGCGGAGCTGCCGGGAGCAGCGCTAGGTGGCGTGCACGCTTGATGGCAATCGACAGCCGACGCTGCATCTTCGCGGTCACCCCTGTACGTCGCCGCGGTAGGATCTTCCCCTGGGCAGTAATGTACTTCTGCAGCCGCTTGACATCCTTGTAGTCGGGCAGCAGACCGAGTTTGGTGAACTCACACTCACGGCGGCGTCCCCGCATCCGCGGTGCACCAGCCGGTGGTCGTGGAC
>CAIWUD010000074.1 GCA_903915775.1 uncultured Chloroflexota bacterium
ATCGAGCGTTGCCGGAAAGGCCCAACGGCTCATGCTTAGGCTCCAGGAGGCCCAAGTCAGTAGTGCCGCCGCCACTAGGGCGCTGCGCCGCCCAAGGAGCGCTGAGGCTGCCCAGATCAGCGCCAGTGGGGTCAAGGCGCCCGCCAGGGCACTGACCAGTCGTGCGCTCCAGACTTCAGGGCCGAGGAGGCCAACGAAGGGCGCCATCAGGTAGAAGAGCAGTGCGGGCAGATCGGCCCCCACAACCACGTAGATCGGTCGGTAGCTCGGATCGCTCCAGATGCGCAGCGCCTGCAGCCCGTGGCGTGCCTCATCGCGCCAGAGCCCTGCCGGTTGCCCATCCAGGTTGAAGAGGCGCAGCCCAAGGGCCAGCAGGGTGAGCAGCAGACTCAGCAAGAGGAAGCGTGGGAGGGACAGGGTCTCCTCAGCCGCGTCGCCCTGTTCACGGGTAATGAGGGCGAGACCCATCCAACCCCCGACACCCAGGAGTAGCATGCCGAGGAGGGGTGGTAAACCGAGGCGGAGGAGGAGCAGGGCGAGCAGGGCGATGAGCAAGCCACCCCAAGCGATCACGGGTCGGCTGGTCATGTGAGCGTGGAGCGTAGCCAGCCCGTGATCGAGGCGCGTGACGAGGAGCATCAGGGGCAGGAGAGGAACCCATGGCCAGCCGAGTGTTGGCAGCCAGTAACCCGCTGCCGTTGGCAAGAGCGTGGCCCCGATCACCAGTGCAGCAATCGTGCCACTCGCCCCTAGCGTGAGCCAACGGGGGGTACGCAGACGCAGCAGGAGCAGCCAGGCGAGCATGGGCAGGCTCAGCAGGTAGATCGTGCGCACGAACCAAGGCCCCGTTGCGCCGACTGAGGCACTGCGCAGCCCACTCAGAGCCACCCCGAGTTCGCGTACATCTCCCGCCGCCTGGTATGGGGTAGTCTGGAGGAGGAGAGCCGTTTCGCCAGTCGGGCGCGTCGGTACGAGCAGATGGTAGAGGCGCCACTGACTACCTACCGCAATGCGCCCAACCTCGCTGCCACCACTCGCTAACTGCAGCGTCACCCCCTCTTGACTTGGCCCAACCAGGCGCAGCTGCACTAGCGCTTGATCGCCCTCGAACCCGTAGAGGAAGATCGCGGCGTTTGGCCGCGACCAGCGGTAGGCCTCCTGCTCGTGCCGTTCTAGGGCGTGGAAACCTGCCAACATACGTCTGGCGACAGGATCCTCAACCCCCAACCGTACACCTGGTTCTGCGACCACCGACCCGAGCAGGAGGAGCAGGAGGAGCAGCAACCAGATCGGGAGCGAGCGCACTAGGTGCATCCCTTCCTGTGAGAGGATGTACTGCGCTGTGGAGTTAGTCAGCCTCATGGGTGTCACGCGTTGGCTCATCAGCTATCGTTCCTGGTTGCTTCGCGGTTGGCTCGGACGGGGCAAAGAGGTGCGGGTAGAGTTCGTTCAGCGCTATCGCGTGAGGGCGAAGAATCCGGCTCAGACGCTGCGCTAGTTGTCCTGCCAGATCGGCTAGGCTACGCCGACCGAAGCGCTGTACATAATCCTCGACCGTCATGGCTGGCCCCGGGTCGGTGCCACCGTTACGCTCAC
>CAIWUD010000075.1 GCA_903915775.1 uncultured Chloroflexota bacterium
GACGTGGGCGGGGCCGGGTAGTCAGCGGCACCGTGGAGACGCGGCCCCCAGTAGCAGTGGGCTAGGAGTCCATCCCGATTCAGCCCAAGGGCATAGCCCATGGTCCGTGTTTCCAACACCCAGCCATGGGCGGTGGCATAGATCGCCATTCCTGCTCCTCGCTTCAGTCATTCATGGGGCTTTACCGCACAACGTCGCGCTGAAAAGGGAGGGTGTCAAACCCTCCCATAACCACCTCGGCGATCCAAAGCGCTTTACTGATCGAGCCCAAGCAGCTGGTGCACCACGTAACGAATCGCTCCAGGTGTGGCGGTAATCGCATAGGGGTCATCCGCTGTGCCCACCGAAGTCAGTGTCTCATCGAGCGTGTAGCGCTCCAGTTGATCGGGCGCGAAGCCGCGGAAGGCCCATGCAATACCAATCGCCTGCTCGAGCGAGAGATCGGTCTGGATATCATCACGCAGGGCACTACTCAGGTTGGCCAGCATCTCCACCTGACCAAGGATATTCTGCTCGCGCACGCGCTGCATGATCGCCTGGATCACCTGCTGCTGGCGGCGCGCACGGTGGTAGTCACTATCAACATGGCGTAGTCGACTATAGATCAGCGCCGTCTCCCCATCCATGCGTTGCGGTCCGGGAAGGAAGTGCGCCACCATATAGCCGTAGTCCATCGTTGGGTAGTTTGGATCGTAGAGCTCCTTCTCGACCACAATGTCAATCCCGCCAATAGCATCAATCGCGGTGGTGAAGGCGGTAAAATCGATACGCACGACATGGTGAATGGTCAGATCGAGCAGTTCACTGACCGTCTCGCGTGCGAGCTCACTCCCACCACCGAGCTGCGGGTAGAGATCACCATACACTGTGGCCGCGTTAATTCGTCCATAGCCATAGCCAGGGATATTCACGATCAGATCGCGAGGAAATGAGAGGAGGGCCACGCGCTGACGTACCGGATCGACACGCACGACAATGATCGCATCCGAACGGGTCTGCCAACTTTCACCGGGGCGACGATCGCTGCCAAGGAGTAAAATATTACGTACCTCTCCCTCAAGCGGGCTCACCCCGATCGTGGGCATTAGGGTCGGCAGAGGAGCAGCAGCGATCGAAGGCAGGATAACCGACGAGGCCTGACTAACAACCGTGGTGAGTGGAACAGCGGTTGCGATCGCGCTGAGGAGTTCCGGCGTGGGCAGTTGGACCGTTGGCGTAGCTTTGGTGTGTGGGGCAGCAGTAACCTGCATGGCAGACAGGTTATCGTGAATGGTGTAGGCAGCACGGGTGATGCGTCCGGCGACCAGGCCGAGACCAAGAACCAGCAGCGCCAGCACTCCTACCAACAGCCGGCGCAACCAGATCACCGGCGAGCGTGGCGGTGGGGTAGATCTGACCGTGAGCTGTTTGCGCCGCGGACGGGGCAGTGGTGGAGGGAGTTTCGGCAAGTCATCGATCAGCAGATCGGCAAGCAACTCCTGGGCCGATAGGTCGTCCAGGTAGGCACGGCAGTGTGAGCAACCCACGAGATGGAAACCGAGCACTGCTCGCCGTGGCTCATCCGGGCCGGGACGCAAACCACTCCTGATCATCCGCCGAGCTTCGCTACAGTTGATACTACTCATAAAGTGCTTGTCTTTAGGGATGGTTCACCTCCGGCTGCGCCGGCGTGATACTCTGGCGGTACCAGGACTGGGTTGGGGTCTTTTGTGGTTGCAATGAACAGCTACAACCTACCCTAGTATACCAGTTCCCTCCAAACTCTGGTATGATTTGGCCATACCACCACACCTCGTTGGTGGAGCTTGTAGTCGCCAAAGGAGCAGGAGATGTTGCGTCCCC
>CAIWUD010000076.1 GCA_903915775.1 uncultured Chloroflexota bacterium
AGGTTCTTTTTGCGGAGGGCTGCGCCTCCCGCAGGCTCGGCTAGGTTTTTTGCGGAGGGCTGCGCCCGCCACGCCTCCCGCAGGCTCGGTTAGCTTTTTTTGCGGAGGGCTGCGCCTCCCACAGGCTCGGCTAGGTTCTTTTTGCGGAGGGCTGCGCCTCCCGCAGGCTCGGCTAGGTTTTTTGCGGAGGGCTGCGCCCGCCACGCCTCCCAGAGGCTCGGTTAGTACACCCTCAACCTACGGCTGGGTGGCCAGTTCCAACTTCTGCCCGTCGGGCGAGAGGCGCAGGATGGCCTGGTCATCGGCACGTACACTGGTGACAAGCTCGACTGGAGGATCGCTGTCGAGCAGGATACGGTAGCTCCCAGGGGCGAGTTGGAGTGCCGCGCCACCAACCTGCCCACTCGCCATGGGCTCACCAGACAGACTGAGCACGCTGTAGCTGAGTTGCACCGCCTCGCGGAGCGCTTCGGCCAGGTTCGTGGTGCTGTCGACGGCAAAGTAGCTGCCCCGCCCGACCTTAGCGATCTCGCGTAGACGTGCTGCAGCAGCGGCATCGCCAATATCCAACCCAATCACGTGGATGCGTAACTGAGGGTTTGCCTCAACGAGGGCCCGACTCGCGGCAACCGGATCGCCACCACAATTCTCTTCGCCATCACTGACAAGGATGGCCACACTGCTCCCTTCAGCACCGCGGAGATCATCGACGAGAGCGGCGAGCGCGGCACCAGTAGGGGTCATGCCCTCAAAGGCTGGCTCGATCTGAGCAAGATCAGCGAGGAAAGCGCTGCGGTCATGGCGATCGAGTGCCCGAACCAGGGTGAGATCACCACAATCACGGCTCCGCTGCGAACCATAGGTACGGAGGGCTAACTTGGTCTCCGCAGGGAGATCGTTGATCATCGCGCTGACGGCGGAACGGGT
Source organism: uncultured Chloroflexota bacterium (assembly GCA_903915775.1). Taxonomy (GTDB): domain Bacteria; phylum Chloroflexota; class Chloroflexia; order Chloroflexales; family Chloroflexaceae; genus Viridilinea. The sequence goes on from CAIWUD010000076.1 coordinate 928, forward strand.
GATCGCAATCCTCGTCTGGGTGCCAACCCGAGCCTGCATACTGCCTGAGGCATCAAGGATGATCGCCACGTTGCGCGGTGAACGCATCACTGCCTCCTGCCTCTCTGGCAGGAGCACCCTGAGCAACCCACTACGGTTGGGCGCCGGTGTTGCACTCGGCACTGGTAGTGTTGCACTGGGCAGCGGTGTGGCTGTAGCCACCGGGGTGGCTGTTGGCACTGGCGTCGCTGTAGGCGCTCGTGTGGAAGTGGGAGTGGGTGGAGCAGCGGTAGTAGAGGGTGGCGTAGCCGGGCGCGGCCAGAAGAGCACCCCTCCTCCCATAAGCAGGATAGCGCCGAGTGCCAGGAGCACGATGGCAATCGGACGAGCAGAGCGACGGGGTGGGGCCGGGGCCTCGCGGGCCTGCACCGCTACTTCAGCCAACTTCAATTGGAGCTGGATGTCGTCCAGGAGCTCCTGGAGCTCGCTGGGTAGCGTGCCCACCTCCTGCAACTCCATGATCAGTTCAAACGCTGCGCTGAACTCACCGCGTGCGTAGTGGGCGAGTGCACGACGGTGGAGTTCGTTCTGTGTCTGCATGGCCCCCCCTATAACCCACTGATAACCCGTAGCAAACTCGGGACACCCGGGCCGAGGAGGATGGCGAAGAGTGCGGGGAAGATCAAGAAGACCATCGGGAAGAGCATCTTGATCGGAGCGCGGTTTGCCGCCTCCTGAGCCCGCTGGCGACGCTTGATACGCATCTCTTCGGCCTGCACGCTCAGGACGCGGGCAATGCTCACGCCAAGCTCATCAGCCTGGTTGATCGCCGAAATGAATTGTGCTACGTCGGGCACGCCAGTGCGCTCATTCAGGTCGAGCAGGGCCTGGCGCCGTGAAAGGCCGATCCCGATATCACGCTGTACCTGCAACAACTCGCGCGAAAGGGTGTGCTGCCACTTGTTCGTAATCTCGAGCATCGCATTCTCGAAGCTGAGACCCGCCTCGACACCCACTACCATCATATCCAGGGTGTCCGGCAGGGCACGAGTAATCTCCTCTTGGCGCTGCCGGATACGCCGTGAAAGCCAGAGATCGGGGAGAAAGAAGCCGATGATGCAGAGTAGGATCCAGAGCAGGATGAGTTGTGGGCTACGCTGGTAGCCGAGTAGCGAGGCACCGAGAACCGTGCCGACGCCGAGCAGGAGCAGGATCCAGCCCTTTATCCCGATGAAAGCACTCGTTGTGAGTTGACCCGGCCTCCCAGCAAGGAGGAGGCGACGCTCAAGTGCAGCAATACGATTCCGTGGCCAGATCCAGCCCATCAAGTTAAGCATGCGCCGTACGATCGGAGCAACCACGCGTGGGAAGAAGGGCTCGGCAAGCTCAAGCTCACGACTATCTACCGGTACACCCTGACCACTCACGAGGTAGTCGCTGATCCGCACACGGAGTTGCTGGTCACCCCGTGTGGCCAGAATGCCAACGATGAGGAGAATGAGCGCACTGCCGCTAAGCAGTGCGACCAGAAGTGGCGTAAGGGTCGTCATCTCCATGAGCAAACCTCTCCTAAGGAACACTTCAAACCGGCTCGACCATCGTATGGGAGGCGTAACTGTTCACACTGCTCCCGGAGCGAGGGCGTCTCGCCCCCGTGGCGCCCCCACTGCTCCCGGAGCGAGGGCGTCTCGCCCCCGTGGCGCCCCCTCCGCACGGGCCCC
>CAIWUD010000077.1 GCA_903915775.1 uncultured Chloroflexota bacterium
AGCGTATCGGCAGGGGTCAAGCAATAACTCGCTGAATCTGGTGATACCTATGCTATTTCACCGCTCCCATTATAGCATACGTACCAACCGTTCACACTTCTCCTGGAGCGAGGGCGTCTCGCCCTCGCGGCGCCCTCCGTATGGGCAACCCCCCGTGGTTGCCCTACCGTTGGCTTACCCCAACTGTGACGCCCTCCGTATGGGCAACCCCCCGTGGTTGCCCTACCGTTGGCTTACCCCAACTGTGAACAGTTACCATACGTACCAACAAGGTGACACTTCCTCTGGTGAAACCAGGGCTTAGTTGGGTTTTCTGTCCGTACCCTAACGGTGAATAGGTTCACATCAGCGCGATCATGCTCGTGACTGCTCAATAAGGCCGATTTCGATGGCGCGTACGGCAGCTTGCGTACGATCCGAGACCTGTAACTTGGCGATGATATGCTCGACGTGCACCTTGACGGTTCCGGCACTGATGCGCAACTGCTCGGCAATCCCACGGTTCGTATGCCCCTTGGCCAGGAGGCGCAATACCTCGAGCTCGCGGACGGTCAGGTGCTCGATCAGTGCGTGTCTGGGGGTGAGTGCCAGCCCATGGATCTGCTGTAAGACTCGGGTCACGAGTTCATTGTTCAGAAATGCCTCACCCCGTTGCACCTGTCTGATGGCGATAATAAGATCCTGGCGCTTGATATCCTTCAATAGGTAGCCCGATGCTCCAGCACGGAGGGCCATTAGCATGTACTCGGGCGAGTCGTGGACCGTGATGAGCATGACCGTGATCCGTGGGTACTCCTGCTTGATGGCCAGGGTTGAGGCGAGGCCATCCATGCCTGGCATCCGTACATCCATCAGCACCATGTCGGGTTGATGCTGACGACAGAGCTCAAGTGCCTCTGCCCCATTCCCCCCCTCAGCGACCAGTTCGATCCCCGGGGTGCCACTGATTAGGCTACGCATGCCCGCACGGGCAATGTCATGATCATCAATGATGATGATGCGTATGGGCTCGGAACGGGGTGCGCGCACCGTTGTATCTGACGGTCTCATGGTTGCTGTAGCTCTCGGGTGGCTCTATCGAGTGGGATGGTGACCATAACTGTTGTGCCACTCCCTGGTGCGCTCTCAATCACGGTCCACCCTCCGAGCCACGCGGCACGCTCCTGCATGCTCAGTAGCCCCAGCCGCCGATCGTGCGGAGACTCCCGCGCAAGGAGGGCTGGATCAAAACCACGCCCATCGTCACGAATGCTCAACATCAGCCGATCTTCGTCATGCACTACCTCGATGCGTACTCGCTGTGATTGGGCATGCTTGCGAATGTTGGTCACCGCTTCCTGGTAAATCCAGTAGAGGCCGCGTTCCACCAGGGCGGGGAGCATGCTGTTCGGTGATCGTTGGGCACCATGTTCACTCAGTTCAACCGACCACCCCTCGGCACGGAGCGCCTCTACCTGAAGGTGCAGTGCGGCCATGAACCCAGACTCCTCGAGCAGTGCGGGGTGCAGGCGGTTGATCATGCGCCGTGTCTCGGCGACAACCTGCTCGGCCATGCTGAGCGCTTTCGTCAATTTATCCATGCGCTCTGGGCTTTGGGAGCGGTAGTCGGCAGCGAATGCCTGCAGCTGCTGGTAGGCACCAGCGGCGACCTGGGCTAGGCTGTCATGGAGATCATAGGCCATTCGCCGCCGCTCGATATCGAGGAGCAGTTCGCTATGTCGATGCTCCCGGAGATCACGCACGAGTAACTGAATATGGCCGGGGGGGTGATCCGCAATACGACGATTGACTACGCATTCTGCTGGAATCGGTTCACCTGTTAGGCAGAAGATGAGCTCGGCACGCACGCTCCGTTCGGTGTCGCGATACGCACGTTGAAGCAGCTGTTCATAGATCGGCAACGCTACTGGGGCAATGAACTGGCGCAGATCGAGGCCGATGAGCGATGCTCGCGCTGGATCACGCCGCAGGAGGTGGTGCATCGCTGCGTTGGCTAGGCAGATCTGATGGGTGGAATCCACGAGCATGATCCCATCAGCTGAGCGTTCCCCAAGGGCTTGAAGCGAGTGTTGCCCGCTGCGTGGAGGGCGATCATGGTTCAACATAGGGCTCTGATGATGGAGCATGGATGTTTTGAACTACTCTCTCTGGCCGATTATAGCATGGGCCTATGTCCATGATGATTATACGCCAGTCAGCATATGCCATACTCCCCAATATGCATATGCGAGCAACGGCCATGTTCGCTACACTACCGAGTGTTAGGCATGCTTCAGTTTCGGCTGCGCCGGCTTGACCCGCTGGCGGCACCAGGGCTGGGTTGGTTGTTTTTGTGGAGGGCTTCGCCCTCCACACCTCCCGGAAGCGTGTCAAGCTGG
>CAIWUD010000078.1 GCA_903915775.1 uncultured Chloroflexota bacterium
CCCCCCTGTACGGACACCCTTCTCCCGGAGCGAGGGCGTCTCGCCCTCGTGATGCCCCCCTGTACGGACACCCCCCGTGGTTGCCCTGTCGTCGGCTTACCCCCAACGTGAACAGGTACTAGAAACAACCGTACGCCGATTATACCAGAGATCACCGTTCAGCGATGGTTCGACGCTCAATCCCCCGCGAGCTCAACCTCAGCCGGGCTAGCCACTGGGGTAACGGGCTCAAGCTCCTTGCCACCACGCAGTTCGGGGCGCAGGGCAGGTACCAGAGTCGCCACCGCCCCGGCGACGAGCAGTGCGCCGATCAGGTAGGGGGCGGTCTGACCAATGGTATCGAAGATCAGACCGGCAACGAGTGGCCCAACCACCATCGTTAAGCTGATGAGCGCCTGCGAACCCCCGAGAACTGAGCCCTGCTCGCCATGACCCGCTCGCCGTGAGAGGAGACTGGTCAGGCTAGGGGTTGCCATGCCACTACCGATCGAGAGCAGCGCCATGGTTGGGTAGAGCATCCAACTGAAGGGAACCAGCGCAATCTGGGCAAAAGCGATGGACATCATGACGAGGCCACTGATCGCCAGACGCGCCTCGCCGAAGCGTGGTACCAGTTTGCGGATCAGGAAGCCCTGCATAATCACCGCCATGAGCCCAATGAAGGCGAAAACGAAGGCGATCTCCGTTGGCCCATAGCCGAAGCGATCGCTGCTGAAGACCGCAAAGTTGCTCTGCAGGCCAGCAAAAGCCAGGTTGAGCAGCACGATACCCATCAGGATGGGGCGGATGTCGGTGCGACCAGTGATGGCGCTGAGCCGACGGAAAGGGCTGAGGCCAGCCCCGCGCACCGTCCGGCGCTCGGGGGGCAACGATTCAGGTAGGCGAAAGAAACCAAAGATCGCGTTGCCAAAGGCTAGGGTGGCAGCCACATAGGCTGGTAGGCTGAGGCTGACGGTGCTTAGTAGGCCACCTAGGGCCGGGCCAATCATGAAGCCGAGGCCGAAGGCCGCGCCAATCATACCCAGGCCCCGTGCCCGTGTCTCGGGTGTTGTCACATCAGCGATGTAGGCCTGGGCACTACTGATGCTGGCACCGGTGATCCCAGCAATGATCCGCGAGACAAAGAGTACCAAGAGGACGACTGGTGCCCCAAGAGGGGTAAAACTATCGGCGAGACCGAAGAGAACGTAAGAGAAGCCGGCACCCACTAGGCTGAGTAGGAGCACCGGTCGCCGACCATAACGGTCTGACCAACCGCCTAGAATCGGTGCGAAGAGGAACTGGAAGAGGGAGAATGAGGCCGTCAGTGCACCGACGATGAGGGCATGGTTCGCTGCCATCCAGGCAGGGCTCGACTCTTCGATGATCTTGACGTAGAACGGCAGGAGCGGAAGCACAATGCCGACGCCGAGTAGATCGATGAAGACGGTAAGGAAGATAAAGATGAGCGGTGAACGCTGCTTCTTCACGTGGGCGATCCCCTTTGCCTTTACTGACCGGTAAGATTGCCCTGTGAATATAGCATGTTGCACATATTTTGTCAATACTGTGCAAAGGTTTTATCATGGCATGAGCTGCTGCTGCACTGCCCCTAGGCGTTCCCAGCGGGAGAGCAACCGACGACCCTTAGCCACCATAGCTTCTGAATACCATCTGCACACCTTTGTCCTATACTTGAGCCACGGCCCGCCACTATAACCCCGCGCTCAACGTGACTAGCCTTCGGCGAGCTGTGGAGGGCACAGCCTTCCACAAAAAAACTAACCCAACCTTGGTGATGCCAGACCGTACCATCGGCACAGCCGAATTGTAGTGAGTTACCTCTATGAGCTTCTCTCGATCACTCCCACGGGTAGGATCGCTCCGCAGCATCCTCACCCCGGTGCACCTAGCGCTCGTCCTCATCGTTCTCCTTGCAGCGACCCTGCGCTTTGCCAATCTCGCCACCGTTGGTAATGCTAACCCCTACTACACCGCTGCCGTTACGGCAATGCTGCGCTCCTGGTCCAACTTCTTCTTTGTCGCTGCCGAACCGGGTGGCTCTGTCTCGCTCGATAAGCCCCCCCTGGGCTTCTGGATCCAGACTCTCTCCGCTTCCCTTTTTGGTGTAAACGGCTTTGCCGTTGTACCGCCACAACTGCTCGCTGGTATCGCCTCGATCCTTCTGCTCTTCCACCTCGTGCGTCGTTCGTTTGGCGATCTGGCTGGACTCCTTGCCGCCCTGTTGTTAGCAGTGACACCAGTTGCTATCGCTGTTGAGCGCAACAATACCCCTGATGCGCTCCTGATCCTGATCCTGCTCCTGGCTGCTTGGGCCTTTCTCAAGGCTACCGAGACAGGACGGCTGCGCACGCTCCTCCTAGGGGCACTCCTCGTTGGGGTAGGCTTCAATATCAAGATGCTCCAGGCCTTCCTGCCCCTCCCCGCCTTCTACGCTCTCTACCTCTTCGGTGCCCAGCAGCCCTGGCGGCGCAAACTGCGCAATCTCACTCTGGCCACACTGCTGCTCATCCCTGTCTCCCTCTCCTGGGCACTCATCGTTGATCTCACTCCGGCCGATCAGCGGCCCTACATGGGTGGCAGTAGCACAAACTCAGCCCTCGAACTGATTGTTGGCTACAATGGCCTCCAACGCCTCTTGGGTGGCGCCGGACCGGCTCCTACCTCTGCACGACCATCATCCGATCAGCTGCAACCCCCGGGTAGCCCTCCACCTGGAAGCAGGCCTGATGCTCCTGGTGGACCACCAATGGGTGGTGGCACCAACGGGAGCGGCATGTTTGGTACCGGTCAGGCAGGAGCGCTGCGCCTTTTCCAGGCTGGCCTCGCTGCCCAGGTGAGTTGGTTGCTGCCCTTCGGCTTGATTGCCCTGGGCGCAATGCTACTCAAGAGCTCCTGGCGTCAGCCCTCTAGTGCCCTGCACCATGCGCTCATCCTCTGGGGGGGCTGGCTCCTCACTAGTGCGCTCTTCTTTAGTGTCGCCGGCTTCTTCCACCAGTACTACCTCGTCATGCTTGGACCGCCTCTCGCAGCCGTCGTAGCGATCGGTGTTACTTGGCTCTGGCGCTTGCGCCAAAGCCATCCCGTTCAGGCGACGCTTCTGCTCATCGTCGCGAGCGTCGTCACTCTCGTCTTCCAGATCTATGCCGTGGCGCTCTACCAATCCCTGAGTTGGTGGGTTGCTCTGCCGGCGATCATGGGGCTCGGCGGCGGCGGGATGCTCCTCTTCTCCCTCCGTACCCAGCGGCGTGGTCTGCCACCTCTCGCCCTGACTCTGCTGCTGGCGGCGTTGTTGACCATCCCTACTGTCTGGTCTGCCTTCACCACCGCGTATGTCAATACGAGTAGCAGTCTGACCCAGGCCTACAGCGGGAGTGCCTTCATCCCTGGCATGGGTGGGCCTTCCGGGGCACCTCCCAATAGCGCGAGTGGCCCCATGCAGGGTGAGGTCAACCAGAACTTGCTGGACTACCTCCAGGCCCATACCCAAGATACAACCTACCTGCTCCTCGTTCCAAGCTCCCAGGTTGGTGCAGGCTATGTACTTGCCACAGGACGACCAGTTTTCTACGCGGGTGGCTTCAACGGCAGTGATCCGGTGATCGATGGCGATGGGGTGGCCAACCTCGTGGAACGGGGTGAGGTACGCTACGTGCTCTGGGGTAACGCCGGTCCTAATCGCACTACAAACGCGTCGATCAGCAGCTACCTCCAGACCGCATGCAGCGTGGTGGATGATCCCACCCTGCTCTTGCCGGCGGGCGACCAGCCCCAGCGCGGAGGGCCGGGGGGAGCCTCCACGCTCTACCAGTGCGGCGATCCTGCAAGATGAGGATATTCACCTCTACTGCTCTATGGTATTATCAGGGTATGCACACGAAGAGTTACCCTGAAGCTATGCTCACCCTCGATGCTCACCATATGGGCCGTGCCCATGTGGTGGCCTCTTACACGCTTCTCGGCGATGAGCCCGCCCTCGTCGATCCGGGGCCAGCTGGTACGCTGCCCAATATCGAGGCCGAGCTGGCAGCGCATGGTCTTCGCTTCACCGATCTCAAACATATCCTCTTGACCCACATCCACATGGATCACGCCGGTGCCACCGGGTTGATCCTCGAGCGCAACCCAGCTATCCGCGTCTACGTCCACGAGCGGGGTGCACCACACCTGGTGGATCCCTCACGGCTGATCAAGAGCGCTGCACAGCTCTGGGGTGATCAGCTCGAGCGACTCTGGGGCCGGACGATCCCGGTGCCGGCAGCGGCCATCACCTCCATGGTCGGCGGTGAGCAGCTGCAGTTGGGTAGGCGTCTCCTGCGTGCCTACGATGCACCAGGACACGCTCGTCACCATCTGGTCTGGTACGATGCGTTGAGTGGTGCCGCCTTTGTCGGTGACAACGCGGGGGTGCGCCTACCCATGGTGCGCTTCACCCGCCCCGCTACACCACCACCCGAAGTTGATCTGGAGGCTTGGCTGCACACCCTCGATCTGATCGCCGGTCTGCGACCCAACTGGTTGATGCTTACCCACTTTGGGGCGCACGCTGATGTCGACTTCCACCTGGCCGATTTCCGTGATCGGCTGCTGCGCTGGAGCGAACTGGTGCGTGTGGGCCTCTCGAGTGGCGCAACGGAAACTGAACAGATCGCCGCACTCCAGGCCGAGGCCGATGCTGAAGCGGCAACGCTGAGCGACCCTGAAAAAGCAGCCCTGACTCAGCAGTCAGGCGATGTGAGCCTCAGTTGGCGTGGCCTCGCCCGTTACTGGCTGAAACGTGCATGACCCTCCGCTCACAGCGAATTAGGAGGGCCTGAGTCCCCGAGCCGTTCCTGTTCATCGTGTCGTAGCGTACAGTGTAAGCAGCAGCATTGTAATGAGGAGACCCTCGATGCGTGTCCTGATCCTTGGTGGGGATGGCTATCTCGGATGGCCCACCGCGATCTACCTGTCGGCGCGTGGTCATGAAGTCGCTCTCGTCGATAACATGGCTCGCCGTGGTTACGACAATGAGCTCGGTGCTGATAGTCTGGTGCCGATCGTCTCGTTGCAAGAGCGGGTTGCCGTCTGGCAGGCCGTGAGCGGTCGTAGTTTGAGCATCCACGTGGGCGATATCTGTGACTACAGCTTCTTCGAGCCAGTGGTGCGCGGGTTCCAACCCGAAGCGATCATCCACTATGGCGAGCAGCGTGCTGCGCCCTACTCGATGATCGACCGCCGTCACGCCGTCTATACCCAGGCGAATAATGTCCTTGGCAACCTCAACGTGCTCTACGCGATGGCTGACCACGTGCCCGATTGCCACCTGATCAAGTTGGGTACAATGGGTGAGTATGGTACGCCCAATATCGACATCGAAGAGGGGTATATTACGATCAACCACAAGGGGCGTAGTGACACGCTCCCCTTCCCGAAGATGCCAGGCTCCTGGTACCACGCCTCAAAAGTTCACGATAGTGTCAATATCCACTTCGCCTGCCGGATCTGGGGGCTGCGCGCCACCGATCTGAACCAGGGGGTTGTCTATGGTGTCGATACGGACGAGATACGCCTCGATGAGCGCCTGCGTACCCGCTTCGACTATGACGGCGTCTTCGGTACGGTGCTCAACCGCTTTCTGGTTCAAGCAGTGATCGGCGTGCCCCTGACCGTCTATGGTGAGGGTGGTCAGACCCGCGGTTTCCTCGATATCCGCGATACCCTGGCCTGCGTCGAGTTGGCCATGCTCAACCCGGCCCACCGCGGTGAGTTCCGCGTCTTCAACCAGTTTACCGAGCAGTTTAGTGTGCTCGATCTCGCCCGTATCGTGCAGCGCACCGGAGCGGAACTGGGCCTCGATGTGCCGATCAACCATCTGCCCAACCCACGCGTGGAGAAAGAGGCCCACTACTACAACGCGGTCAATAC
>CAIWUD010000079.1 GCA_903915775.1 uncultured Chloroflexota bacterium
CGGTCCGACTCGGCCTTTGATTCTTCCCACTTGCGGTTCTGCTCTTCCCACTTGCGGTTCTGCTCTTCCCACTTGCGGTTCTGCTCTTCCCACTTGCGGTCCGACTCGGCCTTCGATTCTTCCCACTTGCGGTCCGACTCGGCCTTCGATTCTTCCCACTTGCGGTCCGACTCGGCCTTTAATTCTTCCCACCGGCGTTCATTCGCCTCACGGTCGCGACGCAACTCTTCCAACAGCTGCTCAATGCGCGACTCGGTCTGCTGCTTGTCGGCGAAGTCGCCGCGTAGGATGCGGGTGAGGCTCAGGCGGAAGTCGCGATCCTCCTCGATCCATTGAGGTAGTCGCTCGAGAAGTTCACGTTTGATGGTGTCAAGTTCCATGGCATCTCCTCAAGGATGTTGGTGATCTTGTTGAGTCGGCTTGGTTTTTCACCATGACCGCGGTGGGGTGAGGTAGCACTCGACACAACGCTACCGTACATTGTAGCACGGCGCAGGTTGCTCATGGGACGTACGCAACGGTCGTGCCCGTCTCAGCGCTCTGGCGACCCAACTCGATGAGCTCCATAACGGCAATCGCCTCATCGGCGGGAACGGGGGTGGTGCCACGACGATGGATCGCATCGCGCATGGCAGTGTAGAAGGCAGGGTAGTTACCGGGTACGGTTGCTAGGGCGTGTGTCTGGGCGGCACCATCCTGCCCGAGAGTCAGGGTGCCGTCACGGCGGTCGATGCCCCAGCCCGCATGTTGAGGGCGTAGGCCTGCCCTGAGTTGCTCTTCCTGCGGGTCGAGCCCCATTTTGGTGTAGCTACCGCGTGTGCCATGGACGATGAAGCGTGGCCCGGGGGCCGCCACGAGCATCGAGGCGTGAAGGACAACGCGTCGTGCACCGTAGAGAAGCTGGACATGGAAGTAGTCGTCGGTGACCGCACCTTGGCGCTGGGCGACGATATCGGCGTGGATCGCCTCAGGAGGCCCAAAGAGTTGGAGTGCTTGATCGAGGAGGTGTGGACCGAGATCATACCAGATACCGCTACCCGGGCCAGCCTGCTCACGCCAGCGCTCGCGTACCTCGGGGCGGTAGCGATCGAAGTGGGACTCGAGGTAGACGATCTCGCCCAACGTGCCCTCCCTGATCAAGGTGCGCAGGGTGAGAAAATCAGCATCCCAACGGCGGTTATGGAAGACCGCTAGGCTGCGCCCAGACGCTTCGGCCTGGGCTTTGAGTGCTTTGGCTTCGCTTAGGCTCACGGTGAAGGGCTTGTCAACCACGACATGTTTACCGGCGGCCAGGGCAGCTGCGGCAAGGGGGTAGTGGCTACTGTTTGGGGTCGCGATAACCACGAGATCAATCGCCTCTCGCGCAAAGAGTGCCTCTGGCTCGGCTTCAACCGGCAGATCGGGCCAATCGGCGGTAACGCGTTGCGGGTTGCTGCTGGCGATGGCGGTTAAGCGCAACCCTGGTACTGCGGCGATCAGTGGGGCGTGAAAGATCTGGCCTGCGAAGCCGTAGCCAACGAGGCCAACGCCAAGAGGGCGAGTCATAGCTGCTCCTTGGGATGCTCAGGGCGTATGTTCGGACACGATGCTAGTTCGGCGGCGCCGATGGTTCTTTCTGGCGTTAGGCATGCTTCAGTTTCGGCTGCGCCGGCTTGACACGCTGGCGGCACCAGGGCTGGGTTGGTTGTTTTTGTGGAGGGCTTCGCCCTCCACACCTCCCGGAAGCGGGTCAAGCTGGTTTGAACCATGCCTTAGTAAAGGTTGGATTAGGTTTTTTTGTACAGGGCTTCGCTCGCTACACCCCCCGGATGGTGGTTACGCTGATCAAAGATGAGCTCCTGGTTGTTGCACAGCTCTTTGATCCGGTACAACAGGACGCGTAGGAGGGCTTCGAGGTGCGTAAGTTGATCACATGGGAGTTGACGAAGGATATGTTCCATCGTCTGGTAGCGTGCCTGTTCAATGCGTGCCAGGCGCTCTTGACCATGGGATGTGATCATGACCTGGACTACCCGGCGATCGTTCAGGTCGTGGAGGCGAATCGCGAGCTGCTCCTCGATCAGACGATCAACAATGCCAGTAAGGGCTCCAGCCGATTGCTGGGTAACCTCGGCTAGTTCACTCATGCGGCAGGAGCCTGTAGCACGGATCGCGAAGAGGGCAACCATCTGGGGCATGGTCAGGCTAATCTCAGGCTGACTCAGGGTCTGGAGGAGCTGTTTGTTGCTCCGCCAACTAATCTGTCGCAGGGTATCATCAATGGCCGCAATGTACTCGGCACGCGTTCTCGTTGCGGGCTCAGACATACAGGGCCTCCTCGGGAGGTGTACGGGCTGGATGGTTGAAAACTACTTTGATATACAAATATTTGATCTTTCACGTATCTTAGCGAAGAAGTAGAGGTGTGTCAATAAATGGCAACCGTTCACACTTGGCAGAGAATCGGTTATAGTATCAGCGTTATGCGTGCACTCATCACTGGCATTAACGGTTTTGTCGGCAGCAATCTAGCCGACTATCTCCTCGCCCAGGGCCGTTATGAGCTCTGGGGGCTGAGTCGTGCTCCTGGTCGGTTGCCCCCGCGCTTCCACGGTCGGATTGCTGAACTTTACGGCGATCTCACCGACCGTCAAGCAATCCAACAGCTGCTCAGTCTCGCACGTCCCGATCTGATCTTCCACCTTGCTGGTCAGCCCTTCGTCCCCGAATCCTTCCGTGATCCGGCTGCAACGCTCCAGATCAATATCCTTGGTGCACTCCACCTCTTTCAAGCCATCCTCGAACTCCAGTGCCCTGCTCGCGTCCTTGTGATTGGGAGCTACGAGGAGTATGGCAAGATCAGTGACCGCGATCTCCCTATTCACGAGCAGTGCCCACTCCGTCCGACCAACCCCTACGGAGTGAGTAAGGCTGCTCAGGGGTTACTAGCCCTGCAGTACCATTTCAGCCACGGCATCGATACGGTGCGGGTGCGTCCCTTCAACCACATTGGCCCCGGCCAGAGTGTCCGCTTTGTAGCCGCTGCCTTCGCCCAGCAGATCGCGCGCATTGAGCATGGATTGCAACCCCCGATAGTCCAGGTTGGTAACCTGAGTGCACGCCGTGATCTGACCGATGTTCGTGATACCGTGCGTGCCTATGCCCTCCTCGCAGAACATGGCCAATCTGGTGCTGTCTACAACGTCGGGTCGGGGCATGCAGTGATGATGCAAGCGTTACTCGATCAACTCCTCGCCCTCAGTAGCATAGCGGTGGAGGTACGTCCGGATCCCGAACGCATGCGCCCGATCGATATTCCTACGGTCGTCTGCGACCGCAGCCTGATCCATGCACAGACCGGCTGGGAACCGGCTATTCCGCTGCAGCAGACTCTGCGTGATATCCTCGACTACTGGCGTGGTGAAGTCTCAGCCACCCTTGGACAGCGTTCACCCTGATACGGTACGCTTCGTGAGCCATGATTTTTTGGAGAGAGTCCGCATGAAAGCTGTCATTCTTGTTGGTGGTTTAGGAACACGGTTACGCCCACTCACCTGCAATACCCCCAAGCCGATGATCCCGCTGCTCAACCAACCCTTCATCGAATGGATGTTACAGCGCCTGCATGATGAGGGTGTCAGTGAGGTGATTCTTGCCGTGCAGTACCTTGCCGATCGCTTCCGCACCACCCTGGGTGATGGCTCGCAGTTCAATCTGAAGCTACACATTGTCGAAGAACCCGAGCCACGCGGTACGGCTGGCGCAGTCAAAAATATTGAGCAGCTCCTTGATGGCCCAACCTTCGTCCTCAATGGCGATGTCATGACTGACCTCAACCTGCAGGAGATGCTCGCATTCCACCACGACAAGCGAAGTAAAGTGACCATCGCCCTGACAGCTGTTGATGATCCAACCCAGTTTGGCCTTGTTGAAATGAATGGTGACCAGCGCGTTCAGCGCTTTCTGGAAAAGCCACGTATGGAGGAGGTCACCACGAACTTGATCAATGCTGGTACCTACATCATCGAGCCGGAGGTGTTTCGTTACGTACCACCCAACCAGTTCTACATGTTCGAACGGGGTCTTTTTCCCGTACTCCTCCAGACCGGGGATCCCATGTACGGTTTCCCCTCACGGGCCTACTGGACGGACATCGGCAAGCCGCAGACCTACATTGATGTCCATCACGACATCCTGATTGGCAAGGTACGCTATGGGTTTCGTGGCACTCAGATTGCTGATCGGGTCTGGAGCGAAGGCGAAGTGACGATTCACCCGTCGGCACAGATCGTTGGGCCAGTCGTCCTTGGGGCGGGTTCCATGATCGGACGCGGTTGCCGTATTATTGGGCCAACCGTACTGGGCCCACGCTGCCAGATCGGTGCTGACTGTAACTTGGAGGGTGGCATCCTTTGGGAGGGCAGTCAACTCGGTGAGGGAGTCACCCTCCGCCACAGCGTTGTGGGGCGCAATAGTTCCATCGGTGCCAATAGCCTCATCGCCGAAGGCGCGATCATTGGTGATGAGTGTATCCTTGGCCCTGAGAATCGCCTGGAGCGTGGCATTCGCCTCTGGCCTGGAACCCTTCTTGGCGAGCGAGCGATCTCGTTCTAGGGGATGTTTCCATTGCCGCTGCGCTAGCATGACCCTCCGGTGCGCCCAAGGCTGGGTGAAGCTTTTTTTGTGGAGGGCGAAGCCCTCCACACCTCCCGTACGCTGGTCACGCGAACCTGGGATCACCGAGCGCCTGCTCGGTCTCTTTGGGGGCTGGTTACGCTGGTTTGCAGCATGCCTCATCAGCCATGGCCCAACGGCTGAGCACGAGAAAGCGTGCTATAATGACGCCCGTGCTCACTCGTATGCGTAGATGCATGCGCGCCGCCCTACGCCCTCAAGCGGAGCGCCTTGGCGCATCTCTTTGCAGCAACCGGGAATATTGGTGTAACCCAATAGGCTCAATCCAGATCAAGGGAGGCGCTTCCTCCCAGGCGTACGCGCACTGGGTTTCTGCGCCTACAGGCAAGCAATTGTGAATTGGGAAGGAGGCTCGCCCAATGGTACGTATTGGAATCAATGGCTTCGGCCGGATCGGTCGGCAGAGCTTGAAGGCAATGCTCGAGTACCACCCTGACGAGTTTGAAATCGTAGCGGTGAACGATCTGACGGATAATGAGACGTTGGCCCACCTCCTACGCTACGATTCCACCTACGGTCCCTTTGATGGTGAGGTGACCGTTACCGAGAAGCAGATTATCATTGATTATGATGATGCCCACTACGAGATCGCAACCCTAGCCGAACGTGATCCCGCTAAACTTCCCTGGGGTGACCTCGGCGTGGATATTGTGATCGAATCGACTGGCCGCTTCACTGAGGCTGAGAAGGCGCGTGCCCACTTGCAAGCTGGTGCCAAGAAGGTGGTGATCTCTGCGCCTGCTAAGGGTGAAGACATTACGATCTGTCTGGGTGTCAATGAGCAGGCGTACGACCACGAGAAGCACCATATCATCTCAAACGCTTCGTGCACCACGAACTGTCTTGCCCCGGTCGCGAAGGTGCTCAACGACCGTTTCGGAATCCAGCGTGGTCTGATGACGACCATCCACTCCTACACGATGGATCAGAACCTGCAGGATAATGTGCACAAGGATCTGCGCCGTGCCCGTGCCGCGGCGCTCAACATGGTTCCGACAACCACTGGGGCTGCCAAGGCGGTCGCCCTCGTGATTCCTGAGCTCAAGGGTAAGTTCCACGGCTACGCGATCCGTGTACCAACCCCAACGGTCTCGGTGGTCGACTTTGCAGTCCTGCTCAATCGCTCGACAACCGTTGAGGAGATCAACGACGCGTTCCGTGAGGCGAGTGAGAGTGAAGAGCTTGAGGGTATTCTTGGGGTGAGCGAATCGGAGTTGGTCAGCAGCGACTTTATCGGCACCACCTACAGCTCGGTAGTGGATCTGCCCCTTACCCACAATATGGGTAACGACTTCTTCAAAGTGATCGCCTGGTATGACAACGAGTGGGGCTATTCGATGCGTGTCGCCGATCTCACTGCCTACCTCGCTGATCACTTCGAATAGCAACAATAGCCACAGGCGTATGCGCAGCGAGAGATGTTCGCGATGCGTACCAAATCCCCCCCTTTTCTTTTACGGAAAGGGGGGGATTTGGTGTCGCTCCTACAACGCCGTTGGAGGTGGCCAGCGCGGCTGGGTATAGTCGGTATGATCCAGTTGTCGTATGCTCCGTTCCAACAGTGCGAGCTCGGCTGAACAGTGTGGGCAGAGTGCCAGATGGTGCGCCAGCGCAGCACGCTGGTATGGATTGAGTAACCCCTGGCAGTGATCAATTAACAGATTGCTGGAGGGACAGTGCAGCCGATAGAGCCGCTGGCGCAATCTGTGCTGAAAGAGACGAATCTGAGCTACCCGTGCGCTACAAGCGGGACAACTGCGCAGATGGTCAAGGATCGACTCATCGGCTTCATCGTCCGCTGCCGCGATTAGATCGATACTGGAGGGCGCCGAGGGTGCGGCGCAGTGGTAGTTGTCGATCTCCTCAACACTCATGAGGATCTGCTCCTGATAGGCATGGCGAGCGCCTACTCCCTGTCTCGCAATGAATGAAACGCAGTATAGCGAGAAATTCACGGAGCCGCCATGCACAAGACGCCCAAAATGGGCGTCTTGTCGTGCGATAGGGCCTTGCTGCACCGGCAGCTGTGCTGCCGTTTGGGGCTGATCAGGAACTGATGCGTTGGCGCAGTTGTGGGTTACGGCTCAGGCGCCCCAGCACGTTGCGCTTGACATTGTAGACATCGTTGACACTGGTGAAGAGGTCACCCCGCTGCGCATAGATCGCTCGTGGTGTTAGCCCAAGGACGAAGGAGGAGTAGATCACCACACGCTCGGCCTCACTCTGGAGTTGATCATCGATGAAGCGCCAGAACTCCTCACGATCGACCCGGCTGAGGGCCTCTTCATCTGGCGCAACCTGGGGGTCACAACCCGATCTACTCCACTCTTCCGGGAGCATCTCGGCCCACGACTGTACACGAACACTATCGATGACCACACTCGTCGTACAGAGTTGTAGGTATTGGAGCAGCGATGCTAGGGTAGGGAAGGCTGCAAAGCGTTCAGGGGTAATCGCACGCCAGAACTTTGTGAAGGCATCAACCACAAAATACTCGCTGCTTTCGCCACTGCTACTAAAGGCACTATTTCGGCGGATCCAGCTTTCAACCAGAGCACTATAGTGGCGATAGAGCTGCTCCCAGGCAGCTTCATCCCGATCAGCTAGTGCACGCCGAAACAGTTCGTAGCTGTAGCAGGTCTCGTAGGGCTGACCACGGTAGAAACGCTCACTCTCCGTAGCACAGCAACGCACGAGTGTGCCGAGATCCATTAGGGCTAAGGGCAGCGAATTGAGCCGCAGCTCACCTTCGCTTGACGAACGACCCCGGAGGGCAAGGGTTGGAGTGTTACCGGGGGGAGATGTGATCATCTGAGCGATCATAGCCTCCTCAGATCATAAGCTGTGCCTGGTACCGGCTGGTAGCTCACGCACAGTCTAGATAGTCAACTGCAACAGGGTTTGCCATCAATTGACACAACGCACCACTGTCCGCAGCGATAGATGAACGAGTAGCGGTAATGAGGTCGATATTGGAACATCCCTGACGTCAGGCTGATTGTAGAGGTTAGGCCTATGTGGTGAGAAGATCGGCTGATGATCAAATGATGACAATTGGACGACAGTTCGTGACGGTATCCTACGTTTCACCGTAACGGTTGATGTTTTTCCCTGGCGGGAGCAAGGTTGAGTTAGGTGGTTTTGCGGAGGGCTACGCCCTCCATGCCTCCCGTGTGCTCAGGTCTTATCCCAACGGTTCGTAACAAACTTCTGCGGATCAGCCTACCCACAGGGGGGCGATTGGCTGTATGATACTAGTGGGAGTTGTGAGGGTTCTTTTCCGGAATTACAGCGCAGATAGCGTACAGGTGACTAGCTCATCTACCACCGTCGTCGCTTATGCGTGCAGCAGAGATAGAAGCTATAGCAGAGGAGCATCCTGATGGTGGTGTACCATTCGCCCAGTGTGAGTACCGATAGACCACTCGCCTTCGACGACCAGGGTAGTGCGAGTGAGTTTGTTACTGTAGTCCGTCCGAGTGTCACGAGTCGGGTTACCACGCTCTTTGATCAAGCTGATCTCACCGCAGATCTCCATGCGGTTGAGCAGCTCCTTATCGAGCGCACACACTCGCGCTCAGATCTGATCAGCAGGGCCAGTGCCCACTCGATCCGCTCGGGCGGTAAGCGGCTGCGAGCAGCCCTAGCCCTCCTCGCCGCACGCCTGGGTAACTATCACCTACCGAACGTTATCCACGCGGCCGCTGCGGTCGAACTGATCCAGGTTGCTTCGCTTGTTCACGATGATCTCGTCGACCAGACGGCACGGCGGCGGGGGCGGGTGACTGTCCACGAGCAGTGGGATAACGATGTGGCGCTGATGGTAGGGGACTACTTCTTTGCTCTGGCAGCAGCCGAGATGGCCCGTAGCCCCGATTCGCGTATTATTGCCTACTATGCCCAGGCTGTACGCACGATTGTTGAGGGTGAACTGAGCCCTGTGACCGCCCTAGAGCCCACAGAGACGGCGCTTGGTCAGTACTACTACAAGACGGGTGCCAAGACCGCTTCACTCTTCGAGGCAGCCTGTAAGGCTGGTATGGCTGCCGGAGGTGGTAGTGAAGCCGAGATTGAGGCCCTTGGGCGCTTTGGGTTCGATCTAGGCATGGCGTTCCAGATCATTGATGATGTGCTCGACTTCATTGGGGACGAGCAGGCCCTGGGCAAGCCGGCTGGCAACGATCTCCGCCAGGGGACGATCACCCTCCCGCTGATCATGGCGATGGCACGTACCTCAAGCCCACGTCTGCGTGCCTTGATTGAAGATGGCGTACCAGACGATGATCAGGTGCCGCATGTGATCCGTGAGGTGATCAGTGCAGGTGGTGTCGCTGATGCACAGGCTGAAGCAGGTCGGTTCATCCTGCAAGCAATCAGTGCCCTCGCCATCTTTCCCCCTTCACCAACCCTGACCGCACTGACTAACTTGGCCCATTTTGTCGTTGAACGCGAAGCGTAATCCCATGCTGGGCAAAGCTGTGCATCTGTGGTACAACTATACGGTAGACTATTTGCACAGTAATTGCACAGTTTAGTGGGGTATGACATGCAACTGCACGGGAAGACTGCACTGGTCACTGGTGCTGGCCGGGGCCTGGGCCGGGCCATGGCTCTTGCCCTGGCTCAGGCTGGGGCGGCTGTGGCTGTCCTGGCTCGTAGTGAAGATGAAATCGCTGAGACCGCTTGGTTGATCGAAGAGCATGGTGGTCGAGCACTACCCCTGCGCGCTGATGTACGCGATGCTGCAGAGTTGGCCATGGCTGCCGAGCAAACACAAGCAGTGTTCGGTCCGATCAGTGTGCTGATCAATAGCGCCGGTGTGGGTGTACGGGCACCCGTGAACGAACTACGAGAGAGCGATTGGGATACTACGATCGACACCCTGCTCAAGGGTAGCTTTCTAGCAGCACAGGCCGTTCTGCCGCAGATGATCGGCCTCGGTGCGGGGAACATTATCAATGTAGGCGCCCCGCTGGATCGCATCGCCCTGCCTGGATTTGCGGCCTACTACGCGGCAAAGTGTGGTGTCGATGGCCTCACGAAAGTCATGGCGAAGGATCTGCGTCGCTATGGCATCAATGTGAATGCGCTCCATCCGGGAGGCTATGTTGATACACGCCTCCTCCGCTCGATGGTACCCGATCTGCGTGGACAGCTGCTCGCCGCTACGGTGGTTGCCCCTGTTGCGGTGAGCCTTGCCGCTGAGCCACCACGTGGAAAGAGTGGGCAGATTATTGATGCCCATGTAGGAGATGGGGCGTAGAAGAACAGACTATCTTCTGACCTATGTGACGGGAGGGCTTCGCTCTCCCGCGTGATCGCACGTCGAGGTGGCTGTCTGCAAGGATGTACCGAGCCGTGGGCTTACCCCAGCCGTGAACCGCTTCAGCGTGCTGATGGTTGGGGTAACCCTCCGTGTTTGCTCCGTTAGTTGACAGGTACAAATGAAGAGGGTTAGATGTTGTATCAACTGATACTTGACAAATCCTGTGCAAACTATAGAATGTGAGGTAGTTGCAAAGATTGAAGCTCCAGATATCTTCAACATAAACTAATTAGGAACGCTTGCATACTGGCTGCGCCAGTGTAGTCATCTGGCAATACCGGGGCCCGGTTGAGGTTTTTTGTGGAGGGCGCAGCCCTCCACACCTCCCGCAAGGGAACGCTTGCATACTGGCTGCGCCAGTGTAGTCATCTGGCAATACCGGGGCCCGGTTGAGGTTTTTTGTGGAGGGCGCAGCCCTCCACACCTCCCGCAAGGGAACGCTTGCATAC
>CAIWUD010000080.1 GCA_903915775.1 uncultured Chloroflexota bacterium
GGGTGAGATTAACAAGTTGAAGATGGTGAAGCGGGCGATGTTTGGCCGCGCCGGCTTCCCGCTTCTCCAGCGCCGGATACTCCTGACCGGCTGAGATTCACCAAACCCGGCCAAGAGCCCCACAAAAAACCCCCAACCCAGCCCTGCTTGCGCCAGCCGGCGTAGCCAACCTCAAACCATCCCTAACGAACAAACTCATTCGTAAAGGCCTCATCAGCCGCAACTGGCCCAGCCAAGAGCCCAGCGTCGCGCATGAACTGCTCACTACGCATCCAGAGCTTGACATCCGTGAAGCCCAGCCCCTCACGATCGGTCAACTCGTTGCGCCAGTAGTCCAGGCTCTCTTGCAGCACCTGGCGCTGGAGCTCAGGCTTGCCAAGCTTAGCCTCAGGAATAAAACCCAGGCTGAGTTCAAAAGCCTCGTCGGGATTGCTCAGCGTATCCTGCAGACCACGCAGTGCCGCACGTACGAAACCACGCACAAGCGCTGGCTCCTCGGCGATGAGCCGCTCACTGACCACGATACCATTCGCAGCCAGGTTGTAGATATCAGCTACACGCAGCAGATCAATCTGCTCACCCTGCTGGCGCAGCAGCACTGGTTCATTCATCGCATAGCCGATCGCCACCTCAACCTTATCCTCCAACACCGCTTGCGCCTGGGTGAAGCCGATCTCCTGAACCGTGAAGGCCGTCTCATCGAGCTTACCGGCGTAGCGTACTGCCAAGAGGCCGTAGAGACTCTCGCCAAAATTGCCCGAAATACCGACCGTCTTCCCACGTAGATCATCGATGCTCTTCAATCCAACCGCCTGCTTGGCAAAGAAGGCGATTGGAAACTTCTGGTAGAGAGTCATCACCGTTTTGACCGGAATACCCTGTTGGCGTGCGAGGAGGGTAGAGGTTCCTGATGCAGTCGCAAAGGCGATCCCACTCGTGGGCCAGGTTGCAGCGCGCTGCAACACATCAGTCTCGAAGTTGTAGTCGAAGAGGACTTCCAGCCCCTCCTCCGCAAAGTAGCCCTTTGCGGCAGCCACATAGTAGGGGGCGAACTGGACATTTGGGATGTAGGACATGGCCAGGGTCACCTGGCGGAGTGTTTGTGGGGCTGTCGTCGCTACCACTGGAGTAGCTGTGGGTATCGAAGCGGGTGCACTGCCACAGCTCGCCAGGAGTGTGGTGAGGAGGAGGAAGATGACGACACGGGCGAGCATGAACGATCCTTTCCGTAGATTGACCATGAAGGAGTAGCTGCTGACCTCTACCTCACATCTCCCAGCGTACCAGGAGACGCTCAGCGAGCACGGCAGCCAGATAGAGCCCAAGGGTGATAATCGCCAGCATGAGTAGAGCGACAAAGATCAGTGGCGTATCAAACAGCCCACGAGCGATCGTGATCAGCGCCCCGAGCCCATCCCGGCCAGCGACAAACTCGCCGACAACCGCCCCCGTGGTGGCGAGGGCCAGACCGGTGCGCACGCCACCAAAGATGATGGGCAGGCTAAGGGGAGCTTCAACATAGCGTACCATCTGCCAACGGCTCGCACCGCTGATTAGCGCCATCTCGCGCAGCTCACGTGGAATAGAGCGCAGTGCTACCATGGTGGCGATCAGGATGGGCAGAAAGGTGATCAGGGCAGCAATGAGGAGTTTACCGGTGAGCCCCGGCCCAAACCAGAGGATGAACAGGGGAGCCACTGCAACAATTGGGACAGCCTGACTGGCCGCCAGGAGTGGTGCCAGGGCGCGGTCGAGCCATGGAATGGCAGCCAGGATATAGCCAATTACCAACCCTGACACCAGAGCAATACTAAAGCCACCCATGGCTGAGACCAGGGTCGCAGCTGTGTGTCGCCAGAGGAGCCCACTCTGGGCAGTGGCCACAAAACGCTCAGCGACAAGGAGCGGCCCTGGCAAGATAAACGCCTGGTAGCCGCTCACCTGCACAAGCAACTGCCAGAACAGCAGGAGCAGCATCACCATGAGCGGCAGACCGGCCCACCGTAGCCCAGCCCATGGCCGCAGGCGTCTTCCTGGTGAGGCTACCCCTCGTGGTAGCGGTAGGGATCGCTGCATAGATGCTCCTGGTGTGTAAACCCAACACAAACATGCCCCGAGGGTACGAGACCCCGGGGCAGAAACAACCAGACCTGATGAGCGCAACGCACCCACGGCGGGGCCCTGTACCAGCGATTGGTACAGAACCCACTATGGGCACAGCGCTTCAGCGCCATGCAGCGTTTGCTGGTCTGGATCTTCTTTACATCCGGACTGTAACCGTCGGCTCCGGAGTTACACCGGATCATGCGCGCCTTGCAACACGCTCGTGGGCTCTACCACCGATCGGGAATTTCACCCTGCCCCGAAGATCACTCTGTTAGCGGAAGCATACCACCGTTCGTTGAGGCGTGTCAAGCAATACATGGGGAGGTGCGGAGGGCTGCGCTCCCCGCACCAAAGCTTAACCTAGCCGCGGTGGCGCCAGTATGCGCCCCTGGGAGCGCGGGTCTTTCGCCCTTGTGGCACTCCCAGTGTGCACCCCTGGGAGCGAGGGCGTCTCGCCCTCGTGGCACTCCCCCGTGGTTGCCCGCCACGCCGGCGCAGCCGTCACTAACCCCTAGACACGCTCAATATAGGTGCCGGTGCGTGTGTCAATCTTGAGCCGATCGCCCTCATTGACAAAGCCTGGTACCTGAATGACCGCCCCTGTCTCCAGCGTAGCTGGCTTGGTGACATTGGTAGCGGTATCACCACGGACGGCGATGCTCGTTTCGGTAACCTCAAGCACCACAAAGATCGGGAGTTCAACGTTGAGCAACTTCTCGCGCTCATCGTCATAGACGAGGTCAGCGTTCTCATTCTCCTTGAGGAACTTTGCCGCATCGCCAACCATCCCCTCACTCACCTGGATCTGGTCAAACGTGTTGGGATCCATGAAGATGAAGTCGCTCCCCTCACGGTAGAGGAACTGCATGGTACGGCGCTCGATCCGCACAATATCAATATCGGCACCGGCGCGCATACGATCCTCAAAGACCTTCTCGCTACGGAGATTCTTCAGCTTGACACGCACAAAAGCACGCCAGTTGCCTGGTGCAACATGCTGAAACTCAACGACCTGGTAGAGATCGTCGTTGTAGCGAATCACCATTCCTGTCCGAAAATCGGAGGTCGTTCCTGCTGCCATAGGGTACGTTCCTTATCTGCTACTGGTTTTTCAGCCATCTATGCGGCCAGGCCGCACGCCTACCTGTGGGGGTTTGGGGGCATGGCCCCCAAGAAGATCCCCCTTGGGCACAATCACCCAAATGTACCACTAGAACCATTCTCCGGCAAGGCTGCTCCTACTCAGCTTGAGCGAGGCCGAGGGCCTCACGCGCCTCTGCCACCACAAAGAGCGAGCCAGTAATGACAATCAGGTCATTGGCTCTGGCCATTCCCTGAGCAGTAGCGAGTGCAGTGGCTACGTCAGGGGTGAGGAGGAGCGGTCCCTGGAGGTGTGGCTTCACGGCATCTGCCATCTGATTGAGATCCATTGCCCGCGTGTGGGTTGAGCGGGTCAGGATGACGGCACTTGCCGAGGGCACGAGAGCGGCACTCATCGCAGCGATATCCTTGTCACGCGAGGTGCCGAGGAGGAGAATCATGCGCTCGTGAGGCAGTTCACCTTTGAGCGCAAGACACAGCTTGTGCGCAGAGTCGCCGTTATGGGCACCGTCGATTAGAATAGGCGGACTACCTGCGACGAGCTCAAAGCGGCCTGGCCAACTCACGCTGGCTAGGCCCTCTGCTAGGGCGCTATCAGGGAGCTTCAGCCCGGCCCTGCGTAGGAGCATAGTGACTCCAAGGGCTAGGCGGGCATTCTCGACTTGTACGGCGCCACGGAGGGCTGGTTGGGGTGCGACGGGGTAGGGGGTGATCGGCTCAGGCTGATCCAGTTCCTGGATGCGGCGCAAGCCCTCTGGATCGGCTTGCCAGAGTGGTGCACGCTGCATGTGCGCCTCCGCCGCAATGACCGTCGCTGCCTCTGCGGCCTGGGGTACACTCACCACGGGTACGCCTGGTTTGATGATGCCCGCCTTGTTCCATGCGATCTCGCTGAGACTATGCCCGAGTATAGCCATGTGGTCGTAGCTGATCGAGCTAATGGCAGAGACGAGCGGTGTCACCACATTGACCGAGTCGAAGCGCCCGCCGAGGCCGATCTCGAGCACGGCCAGATCGACCTTCTGGGCTACAAAGTAGGAGAGGGCCAGGAGGAGACTGACATCAAACGTATGTGGCCGCCCGTAGTCTCCCTGGGCAAAGTTGTCGATCTGGGGGCGCAGCTGCTGCACCAGTGCGCTGAGATCTTCGCGACTGATCAGTTCACGGTTGATCTGGATCCGCTCGCGGTACGAGCTCAGGTGGGGCGAAGTAAAGAGCCCAACCCGTAAACCACTCGCTCGTACTATCGCCTCAATCATCGCAACACTACTACCCTTCCCCTTCGTACCGGCAACAACTACCGCAGGTAGACCGTGCTGGGGGCCCCCCACAGCTGTGAGAAACGCCTCCGTGCGCTGAGTGTGGCGTGCAGCCTCTGCGGGTGATGCTGCAGGCTTACGCTGGGGATCGACAAAACTATAGATGTAGTCCAGGGTCTCCTGGTAGCTCTTCACAGATGCCTCGCACCAGAATTGGGAGAAATCGTACGCAGTTGGGCATCATACCACAACCCTTGAAGGGCGCAGCCTACCTGTACCTCCTGGTACAGCCACTGTTCACCCTTCTCCCGGAGCGA
>CAIWUD010000081.1 GCA_903915775.1 uncultured Chloroflexota bacterium
CCTCCACGCCGAGATCCCCTTTCCGAACAGTTCAGCCTATAATATGGCCAAAGCGGCGATTAACCATCTCTGCTCGACCATGGCTGCTGAATTGACGGGGCAGCGAATCAATGTCAACGTCATCAATCCCGGCTGGATCGACACACCGGGCGAGCGCGCCTTCGCCAGCGATCACGAGATTGAGGAGGGGGCGAAGCGCATGCCCTGGGGCCGCCTTGGCACACCCGAGGATATCGCCGCTGCGGTGGCCTTCCTTGCTAGCGACGAAGCTGACTATATTACCGGGACGATGCTGCGGGTTGATGGCGGCTTCCGGGTGAGCATGCGCCTTGGGTAGATAGGTTTGGGAGGGCATGGCCCTCCCAAAAACACAGCTTTTATCGAACCTGTTCACCGCTAGGGTAAGCCAACGGTAGGGCAACCACAGGGGGTTGCCCTTACGGGGAGACTACGAGGGTGAGACACCCTCACTCTGGGAGAGGTGTGAACAGTTACCTTTCATCACGATGTCGTGCGGCGAAGCCGCGTGGTGCCTCAGGAGGAAGTTCATGCATGAAGAGCAGCGCCAGCGCGCCCACGATCTGTTGCGTGCGCGTGGCATCGACTATGCCCTCTTCACCAGTTCGGCTACCGTCGCCTGGCTGAGTGGCTTTGCCCCACCGGTGCAGACCGGACCGAACCTTTTTGCCGGTGGGCCACCGCTCCTCTGGTATGCGGGGGGCGAATGGACCCTGATCGTGCTTGATGCCCATGCCGAGGCGGCTGCTGCGAGTGGCTGTTCGGTGGTCAGCTACCTCGGCTACACGATCGCTGAGCCGATCGATGGCCACGGTAAACTCTCTGCCGCGCTGCAGCAGGTTGTCGGCACAGCCCCGGTGCGGCAGATCGCCATTGAGCAGCACAATTTCCCGCTCTATCTACGGGCCCTGCTCCCCGAGCAGGCGACGCTCATCCCGATCGATGGCCTGCTCGCTCCCCTGCGTCTGATCAAAACTCCGGAAGAGTTGGTCAAACTTCGCGCCAACTTTGCCCTCACCGATGTTGGCCAGGCCGCTGCCCGTGCGGCGGTGCGCCCCGGTGCCAGTGAGCTCGATGTCTGGTCTGCCCTTGAAGGCGCTATCCTCAAGGCTGCTGGTCAGCGCGTACCGATCGGTAATGACTGTACGGTTGGGCGGCGTGCCCACCGCGGCGGTTGGCCACTCGATGTCACCATCCTACCCGGTGACTCCTTTGTGATTGATCTGAGCACTCAACTCGGTGGCTACTGGAGCGATAGCTGCTCCACCTGTTACGCCGGTGAGCCAAACTCTCGTCAGCTTGCCATGCACCGCACGGTCAGTGATGCTCTCGAACTGGCCATCTCGCTGGTGCGTCCAGGGGCCCGTGCGTCTGATATCGACCAGCAGGTCCGTGCCTTCATCGCTGCCGCTGGCTACCCCGTCTACTTCCACCATACTGGCCATGGCATTGGGGTGAGTGGCCACGAAGAGCCGCGTATCGTACCCTACAACGATATGACCTTGGCACCCGGTATGGTCATCATGGTTGAGCCAGGGATCTACTTCCCCGATGAGACGGCGATCCGTTTAGAAGATGCCCTCCTGGTCACCGAGACTGGTGCTGAGGTGCTGACCAGACACTCGAAGGGTATGTAGAGCCTACGCGTGGTAGCTGCAGCCTGCCACACCTCCCCACACTGTATATTAAGGATCTCCTATGCTCATCATTGATGCCCATCTCGATCTCTCCTGGAACGCCCTTCAGTGGGGCCGTGATCTCCTCCAGTCGGTCAATACCATCCGTACCCTCGAAGGTGCTGCTGTGGGTAAAGGGCGGGGCGTAGGCACGGTTGCGCTCCCCGAGTTGCGCCGTGGCCGGGTTGCTATCTCTGTGGCAACCCTCATCGCCCGCTCGACCGGACGCCCCGTCCCACACCTCGACTACCCCACACCCATCCAGGCCTACGGCGTCGCCCAGGGCCAGTTGGCCTACTACCGAGCCTTGGAGCATGTCGGTGCGATCCGGATTTTGACCGATCTCGACGCCCTAAACCAGCACATGGCCGACTGGCAGCGCTGGGAAACGCAAGGTGCCTCTGGGGAGACCCCACCCCTTGGTTTTGTGATCAGCATGGAGGGTGCCGATCCGATCATGGAGCCCGGGCAGCTTGCCGAGTGGCACGCCGCAGGCCTCCGTCTACTCGGCATCACCCACTACGGCCCGGGCCGTTATGCCGGCGGTACCGGTACCGAACTGGGCCTTACCGCCCTTGGGCCGCCACTGCTGCGCGAGATGGATCGCCTGGGCGTCCTCCTCGATCTCACCCACTGCTCCGATGAGTCGTTCTGGCAGGCCCTGGATCACTACGGTGGCCCGGTTCTCGCCAGCCACAACAACTGTCGTGCACTGGTTGTGCATCAGCGCCAGTTCAGCGACGATCAACTGCGGGCGATCATTGCCCGTGATGGGGTGATCGGTGCGGCTCTCGATACCTGGATGCTCAAGCCGGGCTGGGTGATCGGTGAACGTTTCGATCCAGCGAACCCCCCGGTAGCGCTGAATGATGTCGTCGACCATATCGACCATGTCTGCCAACTGGCAGGTTCGAGCCGCCACGCAGCTATTGGCAGCGATCTCGATGGTGGCTTTGGACGCGAGCAGTCGCCCCGTGATCTCGACACTATCGCCGATCTGCAGAAGATCGCCCAACTCCTTGAGAAGCGTGGCTATGCAGCCGCTGATATTGCGGCGATCATGCATGGCAACTGGGTGCGCCTCCTCCAATCCTCCTGGGCTCGGACCTAAACTTCAGCCTTGGGCTGAGTTCAAACCAACGTTCCTATCGTAGGGGAGGTGTGGAGGGCGAAGCCCTCCACAAGCTTTACCCGTTCTTCTGGAGCTAAAACTATGGCTGCCTGGACTCTCCAAGAGGCTGATCAGGAGTTTATCGCCCGCGAAGTCGAGCCGTTCCTGCCCGATCGTATCTTTGATGCCCACGTCCACCTCTTCTGCCAGTCGCACTACGCCCCCGCTGTCCCCCCGGCCTACCTCCATGGCAACCCTGAGCGCATTGGGCTTGAGGCCTACCGCCACTATATTGACTGGATCCACCCCGGGGGGCGTACTGTCGGCGCACTCTGCTTTGGGCTCACCTTTACCGGCGATCGCGATGGCAATAATACCTTTGTTGCCGCCGAAGTCGCCGCAGCCCCGCGCCCGGAGATGGTTGCCCTGGGCCAACTCGTTATTCCCCCAGAACAAGATCCCGAGCAGATCCGCGAGATGGTGCGCCGTGATGGGTACGTGGGTCTGAAGTGTTACCACACCATGGCCAAGATCGAGGGGCCGACGTGGAATGCACCGATCGAAGACTACCTACCCGAGGAGCATGTGCGGATCGCTCACGAGGAGGGGTTGAGTATTACGCTCCACATGGTGCGCGATCGAGCTCTGGCCGATCCGGTCAACCAGGCGACCATCCGCCGCTACTGTGAGCGCTACCCCAACATGCGCCTGATTCTGGCTCACGCCGCCCGTGGCTTCAACCCCTGGCATACCATTGAGGGTATCGCCAGCCTGAGTGGCCTGAACAATGTCTGGTTCGATACGAGCGCTGTAACTGAGGCCGGGGCCTTTGAGGCGATTGTTGAAACCTTCGGCCACGAGCGCCTGCTCTACGGTACCGATTTCCCTATCAGCCACATGCGTGGGCGCTGCGTCGCGATCGGTGACTCGTTTCACTGGTTCTATGCGGAGGATATGAACCTCGACGAAAAGCATATTGCGCTACGGCCAGTGCTGATCGGCCTCGAGTCGCTACGGAGCATTCGTCTGGCCGCTCGCCGCCTCAAGCTCAGCGATCAGCAGGTTGAGGATATCTTCTATAATAATGCTGCTCGACTCTTTTCGCTGAACGGGAGCAGGTGAGGGAACCCAGTTCCCTCACGCACCCTTGAGGAGTTCTTGAATGCCCGCTACGATGAGGACCCTTGTTTGGGAGGCGCCAAAAGTCATGACGCTCCACGAGCGGGAGGTTCCCACCCCTGCTCCTGATGAGGCGTTGGTACGGGTCGCCTGCGCTGGTATCTGTGGTTCAGAACTGAGTGGCTACCTCGGGCATAATGCCCTGCGTGTTCCGCCTCTGGTGATGGGTCATGAGTTTGCTGGAACGATCACAGCCCTTGGAAGTACTGCAGCCACACTCAACCCCGCACTGGCGGTGGGCCTCAAGGTGACG
>CAIWUD010000082.1 GCA_903915775.1 uncultured Chloroflexota bacterium
CCCGCGGTGGGCATGACCCAGCGGCCCTCATTGCCCGCTACGCCTCCAGTCTGCCCCTGCTCCATCTCAAGGATCTTGCCCATGGCGGCACCGCCGATCTTCCCGCCGGCGAGGGCGCCCTCGACTGGGGGGCTATTCTTGCCGCCGCCCGAGCGGCCGGGGTGGCCTGGTACATTGTCGAGCAGGACAACCCCGTCGACCCTCTCGACGACGTGCGCCGGGCCCGCGAGTTGATGGTCGCCCGTGCGCTCGCTTGAGTGAGGCTATGTAGTGCTTGTTGAGGGTGTACAGCTATGGGCCGTAAAGAAGAGTTCTACATCTTGGCCGGCCTACTCCTCACCATACTGAGTTGTGTGCCCGCCTGGCTACCCCCGTCGCAGATCCAAGCTATCCAAGCTTGGTTGAGTGAGTTGAGGCAGAACCCGCTGTTTATGCCACTGGTCGCGATCTCGTCAATCGCCCTGTTGCTCTTAGGATTCCTGTTCAGGTACCGAATCAGCGCCTTCCTGCGTGCACTGCAGCCGCGCGCACGCGTGGAGACGCGCTACCTCCAGGCCCTGGAGAAGACCTACGGAAAGACTCCGGCTCTGCTCGCTGGAAGCGAGAGTACCACCTCTAGCGATCTGGTGCTGCTTGAGGCATTTACCCCACTGACCCTAGGCCCCGACCAGGATGGTGGGCCAGTAATGGCTGACAGTCTGCCAGATGGTACTGGTGAGTTTGCCACGGTTTCCCCTTCTGCACCACGACCGCCCAGAGCGCGCTCGTGGAGGAAAGTGGGGAGCGCTGAGCGATCATCCAGGAGGCGGCTGCCCAGTGGAATGAGAATGAACGCTTTACAGCAGGCGCCCCGTGGGCTGGGGACACAGGTCGTCTACTGGAGCCTTTGGGCCATCGCCCAGACGATCCTAATTGCCGTTGCCACCGGGTTTGTGCTCTGGCTCCTGTGGCTATTCACTGGGAGTTGGCAGCTAGATTGGTGGTGGATCGCCGGGGCGGTGCTAGTCGGTGGTGGCCTGTGGCTCTTTGCCGCTTTCCGTCTACACGTCTGGCTCGCGGCCGAAGACGATCTCCTGGGCGACCTACTGAACTGGTGGCATGATCGCCGGAGGTGCATAAGCGACCCGGGAACACTCGGCGCAGAGATATGGGAACACACACGTCTGCTTATCCGCGGTGATCCAGGTTGTGGTAAGACCACCCTCATGCGCCACTTAGCGGTGATCTGTGCTCGCCAGAGGGGCAAACTAGATGGCTATACCCGTGCAACGAGTGTACGGACACTCTACGGCTGGCCCGACTGCCCCTTCCCGATCTACATCCCGCTGCGTGCCCTTGATCGCTACGATGATCTGTATACCGCCTATAGCCAGAAGCTTCATCTGCTGTTCGGTCAGGAGCTTGACAACTGCGATGCCAACTTCTTTCGTGAGCGTCTGGAGCGTGGCGGCTGCCTAGTGCTCCTTGACGCTTTCGATGAACTACGCGATGAGCCTGCGCGCACGCTGATCGCTAGGAAGATCACCGCGCTGCCACCTGGCCCGAAGGAGCGGCCCAACCGTTTTGTGGTCACCTCGCGCATTGTGGGCTACGAGGGTCAGTTGAACACGAGCTTTGTGCGTCGACGGGTGAAAGAGCTAGATGAGGATCAGGCACACCAGTTTGTCCGTGTGCGCTACGAAGCGATCTGGTGGAGTGAGAAGCGCTCTCTGACCCGCGAGCCCAGTTGGAGGTCGGAGCAGCGGGCCGAGAATTTGATCCGCCGCATGCCGAACAATCCCGGTCTGAGCCGACTGCGCCGTAACCCACTACTGCTCTCGCTCACCGTTGCCCTACACCATAATCATCGTGGGCGGGGTCTGCAGCTACCAGAGGAGCGCTACCGGCTCTATGAGGAGGCGCTGCGGATATTAGTGCGCGACTGGGAGCGACGCAAGGATGTTGATGTTAACCTGGAGCCGACCGACGATCGTAGTGATCTAACCCTCGACGAGCGGCTACGCCTGTTGCGAGAACTGGCCTGGATGATGTTCGAGTTGGGTGCCAATGGTACGGACAGCCGTGCCCACTTGGTGGTGCGTGGCAGTCAGGTGCGAACCAAGCTGACGGAGCTACTCGTCCAGATCCCTGGCTTCGCACCCGACAAGAGTGGGGCTGCCCGTCTAGCGCACGCCGCCTCGGAAGCCGAGCGCTGGCAGCAGAACATCAGCCAGCGTGGTGGAGTGTTGCAAGAACTAGGCAATGTACCGGGCAGCAACGATGTGGAGATCCAGTTTGCCCACTCGACCTTCCAAGAGTATTTGGCTGCCCGCGCTGCTGCTATGGAGGATGGCGAGCGCCGTCTGGCCCGCATCTTGGAGCGCTGGGATCACCCCGTTTGGCGTGAGGTACTGCTTCTCTACGCGGCCAGCCACGACGCGACTGCGGTGATCCGCCACCTGCAAACCCAGCCTGGTATCGACACAATCCTGCTTGCCGGCGTCGTGCTGCTGGAACGGCCGACTCAGCTCAGCCTCGACCTGCAGGAGCGTACCCTGGACCAGTTGCGTCAACTGGCCTTTGCATCGACCGAGGCGGGTGAGGAGCAGGCGAGGGAGGCGCTGCGACAGCTTGAAGAGCGAGCAGTCCTACCCGATCAGGCAGCGTTACTTCACGCCCTCAGGCATGCGCCTCACGGCCCCATTCGTGCTCGCGTCCTGGAACTGATCCTTGGCCGCCCGCTCATTAGGGTCCCACGTGAACCGGTGGTGCATCCAGCCTTGCCTGATCTCCTCATTCCGGCTCTGTTACACACGTTTGAGCATGACCCGCACCACCTACCGCGCCTGGCCGCTGGCTATGCCTTGGCTAGTGCCGATCCACGTTTCAGGGGGAATGGTTGGATCCCGCAGTTGGTACATATCCCCGCCGGCCCTTTCCTGATGGGCAGTAGTAGTGCTGATCCGCTCGCCGGAAGCAATGAGCAGCCCCAGCACACACTCACCCTGCCTGACTACTGGATCGG
>CAIWUD010000083.1 GCA_903915775.1 uncultured Chloroflexota bacterium
CGCCCGTGATAGTCCGTACAGTGCTGAATACCTGGCCCTGCTCATCCGCAAAGGTCGCCTTGCTGGGAGCAAGCGCGGTCGGCTCTGGTACAGCACGCGCAGCGCCATGGAGCGCTACCAGGCAGAGGTCGCCGCTGGACTGGTGCCACCGGGAAGGCCGCGAGAGAAAGAGTGACGATGGGGTTGGTTACCAGGTGTCTGCCAAGCCGTCCTGTCATTGGATGGCTTGGTTAGAGATAACTGATTCACTGATCGACATTGTCGGCAACGGTGCGTGGCTCACGCTCTAGCAACTGGTTGATCCGGATAGGGGTCGTGAGCAGTGCTGTAATGCCCCCCCCGTTTGTTGGAACATGTAGGCAGAGTAGTGCTCTGCCTTCCTATCTGGCTACTGCTCAGTATGTCGTCTTGTTGGTGGTCTGACTGTCCAGGGGGGCAGTACAGGGGAGCAACGCACGATTGTTAGGATTGTGGTGTCCGCACATCAAGGCCGGGAACGCGTGTGAAGTCGGGATCGTTCGTAGCGAGCGTGGTGATGCGCTCGCGCTGCATCACCGCAACGATAAGCGAATCGTTGACCAGGAGGCCGAATTGTTCGCGACTCTGGCGGCTCGCATGGAGATCGCGGTAGGTGAGGGGCAGCATATCGATGCGGGCCTGACGCAGGTCGCGGAGGACGGTGCGATAGCGGGTCAGGCGAGGGATGAGCGTAGGCTGGCGCTTGAGCAACGCGACCGCATCGGCGGAGCGGGCGACAAGGCCCTCAGCCAGCACTTCGAGCACCATGGTGCGGTGGAGTACATCAGCAGTGACCGACACCGAGGTAGAGAAACTGACCAGCCCCCGTGCCCCGCGCTCCAAGAGCGCACGGCAGTCGCGATGGAACTGCGCCTGCGGCGTCAGGGCATAGACCAGGATATTGGCGTCCACCATAACCGCGACGCCATCAGGAATATTTGCAAGGGGGCGGCTCATTGGGGAAGTTCGTCGAGATCGACGTGAGCCAGGGCCAGCATCGGATCGGCAAGCACGTCCTCAAGATTCGGGATCGTCACATCAGCAAACAGACTCGCCAGCCGATCCACGGCTGCGAGGGCAGCAGCCGAACCCGCTAGTGGGATCGGATCGGCGTCTGCGAGCACCGTCAGCACCTGGTCAGGACTCCGCAGCAACTGCTCAATGACCTGGGCTGGCGAGAGCTTGAGGCGGTTCGCGTGGTCATGCAGGTGCCGAAAGGCTTCCTCGGATAGTTCAAGCGTAGGCATGACTAGGCTCCTCTCCCAAAACTGGCGTCGATGATGGTAGTATACCACACGAACACATGTGCCGACACAGCAACCATCGTTCAGGTATCTGTGCGTTGCCCATACGCCCCGCTCTGCATTCTGCGTTCTGCGTTTTCTGTTGGAAACAGCCGCCCAAACTGCTCAGGGGCCACGGCCTGCGTTGAGTCGGCGACAAACGTGACGTGGCAGCGGTGACAGTACCAGGACTGCTGCCAGCGCGCCACGTGGTGCTGCCAGCATGCATACGCCGTGCGCCGCCCACGCTCGCCCATATAGACGCAGCCCATCGTCATCGCGACGGCGATCAACCCGCCGCCCCCTGCGACTCCCGCAAAGATCCGCTCGGCATGCCCCGTGCCCAATGCGGCCTCAAAGGTCAGGCCCTGGAATTCAACGATGAGCAGCGTCACCATGCAACTCGCTGGCAAGCTGAGCATGAGCAGACCAACGAGCAGGATGATGATCTACCAGTCGCCGCCGGGCTGGCGGGGCGGGGCGAGCAACTGCGCGAGGTGGGTACGCGCAACGCCCGCCGCAGGCATGAGGTCAGCCGTGAGGAGGTGAACGTCGCGGGTGCCGCCAGCGACAATTGCGGCGACCCGCTGGGTGGCCTGCTTTGGGGGTATCCCTATGGCAACGCTGCCAGTTCCACCTCCAGCAGAACGCCCAGGCTTCTGTGCCGCGCCAGGAGCTGAAAACTGACGTGGCCGCCGACATCCGGGCGATCTTCCCGCGCCGAACCATGTGGAGGCCGACGTGCTGCTCGCCCGCACCGTCCAGAAGTACACCAAAACCGCTTCCAAGCTCGCCACATGGCGGGAAATGGTCATCCCCGAAGGCCTCACCGTCTTTGCGACACCACCTGCCCACCGGCAGCGGCTCCGTACGGTCAATGGCCTCGAACGGCTCAATCAGGAGATCCGCCAGCGCACCCACGTGGTTGGGGTCTTCCCCTCCAAGCTTCCCACCAGATGATGGGCAGCTTGGATACCTTCATCAAAATCTTGTCCGTATTGAACAAAAACCTGATCCAGGCTCCGGTTTCCGTAACAAGCTTCCCACCAGATGATGGGGAGCTTCTTGTTCAAATAGGACAAGGTTTGCTTGACGACCGAACACATTGCTGCTATAGTACGCTATCTTGTTCATAGGGGACAATCATGTGACGAAGGAGTAGCATGGCTGAGTCAGAATCTTCCTTCACCATTCCGCTCATTACGGTGCGCGAACGCTTGCCGATTACGATCTTTGAGGATGTGGCGTTAGCGATCCGCGGTGATGATGGGCTGATCTATCTTGCCGTTAGCGACATCTGCGCTGTCGTGCAGCTTGCGCCCTATTCACAGCTACGCCGGATTCGCAGCAACGAAGATCTCGTGGATGGACTGGTGCGCGCCGCTATCGATACCGGCTATGGAGTCAAAGCGCAGTATTTCCTGCAACTCGAACTCTATCCGCTCTGGTTGATTGGGGTTAACACCCGTAAAGCCGCACCGCAGGTGCGTGGCCGATTGCAACACCTCAAGCGCTACCTGATCGCCGAGGTGTACGCCGCCTTTGCCCGCATCACCGGCTTGCCGGAGTCGTCCAGTCGGGATCTGGAAGATTTGCGCGAACTGGATCAGATCGAAACCTCGCTCAACGATCTTGCCGCACGCCAGCAACGGCTGGAGGAGAGTCAGGCCCGGGCGCGTCAGGCCTGGCGCGATCTGGATGCGCGCATGCGGGCGCTGGAAGGGCAGCGCGACGAGGTCATCACCGATGCGCAACGCGGCTACCTCTACACGCTGGTTCAGGCATGGGGCCAGGCGCGGGCCGAGCGCCAACCTGAGTCGGTGCGCAATCCTTACGCCGCCTGCTGGGCAGCGCTGAAAGCACGCTTCCGCCTGAGTCGTTACGAAGATCTGCCCAAGCGCGAGTATCCCACCGCCGTCGCCTTTGTGCGCGACGCCTACCGTCAGCTTACCGGGACAGATCTGGATATCCCGGAGCAGACATCGCTGGATCTATGAGTACACCGACTGAGCCTTTGCGCGCGCTGGTGGGCGAACGTATCCGTGCCCTGCGCCGCTTACGCGGTATGTCGGCCCCCGAACTGGCGCAGCGGTTGGGTTGGCCCCTGGATACGTTAGTGAATTATGAGTACGGTCGTCGCCCGCTCCAGATCGACCGTCTGGCCGTCCTCGCCGATGCGCTCGCCGTCCCGCCGGCCGCGCTGCTGATCGCTGACCCGGCAACCGCCGATCTGGTGACACGTCTAGCGTCCGATAGCAGCCTCACGCATGAAGTATGCTTTTTTCTCGATGCCCTGGATGCGGAGCCAGACCCGCCACCGGAGCCGCCGGAGTAGGGGTACAATCTGATGTTCTGCGCTGCGTTCGTGCGGTAGCGACCGATTAGATCCTGTATGGCACGCATGATCGCGGTTGCGATTCCGAACGGCGGCACCAGCAAGACCACTACGACGATCCATCTGGGGGCCGCGCTCGCTGAACATGGGTAACGGGTCTTGCTCGTTGATTTCGACCCCTCCGGGGCGCTCACGCAGGCGCTCGGCGTACACGCCGACGGACAGACGGTCTACAAGTGCGATTACCAACTACCTGGCCAGCTACGAGCCACACCTTGAAGCCGTTATTCAGCCGGTACCACAACCGGCGTGGATGTGGTACCGGCTGTCGATCTGATGATCGACCATGTATGATGGACTCCTTTGTCAGGCTCTTACGCAGCTACTATCTGGTGGCCATCCCTACGGAAAACTGGCCCAAAGATTGTGCTTGACAAGGGGTTCACTATAGCGGCTCTCCCGCACTTTGATATTGGTGGCGAATCCCGAACAGGAGCCCGCGTCCCAAAAAAGAGCTAGATTTTTGCGGTAGGATGCAGCAACGCCACGTTGGGCGCGTCAAGCAAATCTAACCCCAGGAGCAGGCCATGTCGCTTCAACCACAAGCCATCTACGGTGTTCCCGCCGACACCGCCCGGGTTGCGCGCGCCATCTTCCCCCAGGGCAACCTGGTGATGCGCATGTACGACGAGCTCGGTATGCTGTTCCGCGACTCTGATTTCGCCGACATCTTTGCCTCTCAAGGTCAGCCCGCCGAGTCTCCAGTACGGCTTGCTTTGGTGACCTTGCTCCAGTTCTGGGAAGGCTTGACTGACCGCCAGGCTGCCGATGCGGTGCGCACGCGCATCGACGGGAAGTACCTCCTCTGCCTGGAACGCACCGATCTCGGCGTTCATCATACCGTCTTGAGCGAGTTCCGTGGCCGCCTGGTGCTTCACGGCGCCGAGCGCCGTGTCTTCGATGCCATCCTGGCTATTGCTCAAGCGCATGATCTGCTGAAAGCCGGTGGCCGCCAACGCAGTGATTCGACCC
>CAIWUD010000084.1 GCA_903915775.1 uncultured Chloroflexota bacterium
TGCGGAAAGGATCAGGGAGTGGAAGCGGTTTCCTACCGCCGATACTTCATGATCTGTGCACTGAGCGACCGTGCGGTAACCAGTGCATGGGACAACGTCGAGACCCTGCTGATCTTCGATACCCCCCACGACCACTACCAATTGCCTGATACCGGATAGGATGGGATTCAGCGCATGCACCACACCATCGCCCATCTACGCATGCACCACGGCACGATCTGGGTTGAGGCCGACCATACCGACCGGAAGACCGTCCAACAACGGCTCGACGCCGGTATTCCTCAGGATGTCTGTTGATTGTGCTGGCCTTCTGCTCACCCCAGAAACGTCCTATTCTACTCGGGCGGACTATCAGGCTGTGGACCACCAGCAGACGTGGCAGGCCCACATGCAGGGCCTGCGCACGCAGCACGGGCACAAGTACGGGCTCATGGGGCTGCTGGATCAGCTAGACCGGGCGCGGCGGTGACGGATGCGGGAGGCGTGGCACCTGGTACTGACTGGTACAGGTACCGTCAGTGACGGTCAGGGTCACTCCAGTCCTCCAGATACGGACTGACCTTGCTCAGTAGGCCGCGGAGGTGCCTATAGCCCACCGTCTCATCGACCATCAATTGGCCGAGGAGGATACCTGGATGAATCTGCTGGGTAGCGGCGAAGTGCTCGATCTGCTGGCGTGAGAAGGAGGGTTTCGTGCGAGCAACCCAGGCATCGAGAGCACACTGGTCGATCAGCCAGGATCGCGCCTGCTGGTTCGCCTCCATCTCTTGGGCGTCTCGGCGCTGCTCTTTGTCATCGAGATTATCGAGATGCAATGTGCGGTGGCCAAGAACCAGGTGGGCTAATTCGTGCATGAGGGTGAACCAGAACGCATCGATCCGGTCGTAGCGCAGGGTCAGCCCGATGATCGGTGCGCTGTCAGCATCGCAGAGCACTCCGTCGATATAGGTTCTTGGCAGCTGTGGCACGATGATGAAGCGCACGCCAAATGACTGGAGGAGCGATGGAACTTCGGCCACCTGCTCTGGAGCTGAAGCCAGCTGGCGGATGGTCGGAATCGCCCTCGTCAGTGTTTCGCGGCTGAAGGGCGGTACCTCCTGGATGTGCGCAAGTTGGCGTACGCGGGACACCCAGGCGACCTGGGCGCCACGCTCAGGGCCGCGGGCGATACTATGGCGCAGGCTGATCGCTGCGATCATCGTTTCTGGGTCACCGCCCAGCAGGTGACGGGTATCACGCTCCAGATCATCGGCAACGCTGGTTGCTCGCAGCCAACCCCGGCGGATCAGGTCGGCGATGGGGAGCATGCCGTAGAGTCTGCTACGCGTTGCGATATCGGATTCGCCGTCGCCGCTGCGCCGGCGAGCGAGTTGGAGGCGGTAGGTTGTCTCCATGTTCATCCAGATCTCAGCCGAGGTGCCGAATGCCTGTGCCAACTCCAGCGAGGTTTCGGGAGTAATCTGCTTCACGCCACGGATGATCTCACTGATTGCCTGGGGCGGACGGCCCATAATCTCAGCCAGATCACGCTGCGACCAGCCCCGCTCCGCAAGCTCCATTTCGATGATCTCGCCCGGCGACCCTGCCCGGGTTGGCTGTGCTCGGTCACGCATACCCGGTGCCCCTTCCGGCTTCCTCATGGTAGGTAGTCCACGATCGCGATGACCACGATCTCCTGGCCCTTGTCGTCTTGCTCAATGCGAATGATCAGGCGCCATGACTTGCTCAGTCGAAACGCGTGCTGACCGGCACGGTCGCCGCTCAGTTTCTCCTCGTGAAGAGCTGTGAATTGGTAAAAGTCGCGCGAGTCGGGCACGCGTTGGATCATTGCCATAACACGGCAGAAGCCCGTACCCGCGCTGTGCTCGTCGTGTTCAGCGCCCGTCTCGTTGGTGTAGAGCTCCTGGAGCTTGTTGTCGCCGAAACGGAAGCGCATAGAGCAGCCCAGAATAGCGCGTGGGGCTACACATAAGTATAGCACCGCTGCACGAGAAAATCCAATATCTATCATCACCCGTAAGGTGATGAGGTGATGATAGATAAACACCTCATCAGGGACAGAGAAAATCCAATATATATCATCACCTATAAGGTGATGAGGTGATGATAGATAAACACCTCATCAGGGACA
>CAIWUD010000085.1 GCA_903915775.1 uncultured Chloroflexota bacterium
ATGGAGGTGGAGGCCAGGTAAGCCGCCACCCGTGACGATCCCGCGCATCCCCAGGTGACGGATCAGCTCCTTGCGCGCAGAGTAGAGCTTCGTTGCAATATGGCGTCCGCGGTAGTCGGGATGGACACTCATGTCCGCACCGTAGAGCCACTCCCCCTGAGGGTCCTGGTTGCTGAAGTAGTTGTGGGCGGTGATATCGCGGTAGGTATGCTGCTCCAAACAGTGGGCCCCGATCCGGAAGGTGCTACTCTGACCAACCACCATATCGCCATCGAGGGCGACATGTTGACCAGCGGGGAAGCAAGCCAGTTGTGCGGCAAACATCTCGGCATTCATCCAATCATCGGCGCACATGGTCGGGAAGCAGCGCTGCTGATGGAGAACGAGTTGTGGAATATGCTCAGGACGGGTCGTGGTGATGGTGATCATGGGAACTATTTCACATCTGTTTGATAGTCTGAAGGGGAGGGCTTCGCCTTCCCGGCCTCCGGGGCGGTGTGGAGGGCAAAGCCCTCCACAAAACCCCCCAACCCAGCTTTGGCGCTGCCAGAGAGCAGTATAAGCCTACCTATCCACGAATAGCGTCGATCAAGATCTCGAGCCCCTCGTCCAGCTGCTCATCACTGATCACGAGTGGGACGAGCAGCCGAATACAGTTCGCATAGAGGCCAGCCCGCATGACGATCAGACCGTGCTGGAGGGCTCGGGAGAGTATGTCGAGCACACTCTGAGCGGGGGCAGGCGTACGTGAGTTGCGGTCGGTCACAAACTCGAGGGCAAGCATCGCACCGAGACCGCGGATATCGCCGACCAGTGGGCCGGGGCCCTCGGCATCGAGGAGGGGTGCGAGACGAGCACGAATCTGGGCGCCGATCGCCCGTGCCCGCGTCGGCAGTTGGTCGCGCTCGATAATATCGAGTGTCGCCAGGGCTGCCACACAGGCTAGTGGATTGCCACCGTAGGTTCCCCCTACGCCACCATAGTGGGCCGCATCCATCGCCGTAGCCCGTCCGATGGTCGCTGCCAGGGGCATGCCCGCAGCCAGACTCTTTGCGCTCACGATCAGGTCGGGTTCAACACCGGTCTGCTCGATAGCGAAGAGGGTTCCGGTGCGTCCGAAGCCCGATTGCACCTCATCGGCAATCAGCAGGGAGCCGTTGCGATCACAGAAGCCACGCAGGCGCCGCATAAACTCTGCGGGAACAGGAATAAAGCCACCCTCACCCTGCACCGGCTCAATCAGCACGGCGGCGATCGTATCAGGATCCACACCGGCCACCAGCATCCGTTCGAACGCTGCCCAGCACTGCTCAGTAGCCTGCTCCTCACTCACCCCCATCCGATAGGCGTAGGGGAAGGGTGCGCGGTAGACCTCGGGGGCAAAGGGGCCGAAGCGCTTCTTGAAGAAGGTACGCGACGTCAGGGTGAGCGTGAGGAGGGTACGTCCGTGGTAGGCACCCTCAAAGACTAGAATTGCTGGGCGGCCCGTTGCGGCTCGGGCGATCTTGATCGCATTCTCAACCGCCTCTGCCCCCGAGTTGGCGAGGAGTGTCTTGCAGGGGCCACTGATCGGTACCGCGCCATTGAGCCGTTCGCAGAGGGCGACGTAGGGCTCATAGGTGCCGACAAGGGCCGAGAAGTGGATCATGCGCTCGGCTTGAGCCTGGATCGCGGCGCTCACCTCGGGTGGACAGTGGCCCACAGCGAGGGTGCCGATCCCACTGACGAAGTCGAGCAGGCGGTTGCCATCAACATCGGTGACGATGGCCCCATGGGCCTCAGCGACCGCAATGGGCGTAGCGCGGCCCAAACCGGCAGCCACAGCCGCCTCGCGGCGGGCCAATAGCTCCTGCGATCGGGGACCGGGGATCGCGGTGCGTAGCAGGACGCTACGCGTCTCAGTGGTCGTCATAGGTACTCCTTTGGTACAGTCCGGTGTTACCAGGGTTGGGAACTCTTGTGGCGAGTGCCACCCTCCCGTAGGATAGTTACTGCAGGCTGCTCACCAGACTACCATACTTCTCCACTAGCACCTGGGCCTGCTCCTCGTTGCAGCCTTCGGCGTAGATATGAAAGTATGGACTGTCGGGGTCAGGGAGGATCAGCACCCACTCGTTACCCAGATCGATCTTCACCCCATCGACCTGATCCCCCCGACGGTCGGCGTACTGTTCGTTGAGGAGACGCATCACCTTCGCTTTCGCCTCCCAGCGGCAAGGGGTACGGCTCTGTGCCAGATAGTAGTCGGGCAGATCCGCCAGCACCGCACTGAGGCTCGTTTCGGTGACGGTGAGCAGCTCCATGAGCTTGATCGTGGCGAACATCCCATCGGCAACGGGGTTGAAGGCGGGGAAGATGTAGGCGCCGCTCCCATCACCGAGCATCAGCAGATCGCGCTGTTGTGCGGCGAGCTGCATCAGTGCACTGAGGGTAGCGCGGGTGCGGACAATGCGGCCACCAAAACGTTCAGCAATCTGCTCGAAGGCGCGAGGTGCGGTGACGGGTACGGCAACGGTTCCGCCACCATGAGCCTGCATGACCAGCGCCGTCACGGCGGCCATGGTACGGAGCGGGTGCAGGCGTAGCCCCTGATCATCGACGAGGAAGATCCGTTCGCCGCTGCTGTCGAGGCGCACGCCGAGGTTTGCACTGACCACCGGGGTAATTTGGGTAAGCCGGTGCATCGCCGCATCAAACTGCGCGGTGGTCTGGAAGGTCAGTTCATCATCGAGATTAACATTGAGCTCCACCGCATCCACGCGATAGCGGCGCAACACGGGGGAGAGGACCGCACTCGCGCTCGTATTCGCATAGTCGATCACCAGGTGGAAATCACGCTGGATCCGCTCGAGCGCATCGGGGCGGAGCATACGGAGTAGCGCCTCGGTATAGAGTTGCTCGATATCGTGGCCGTAGGAGATCCGCCCAATCTCGTCAAGGTAGGCACGGCGAAAATCTTCGCGGAAGAAGGTATTCTCAACCTTACGCTCCGCCGCGGTGGTGATATCGAGGCCCTGCTCATCAAAAAACTTCACCTCAACGACCCGATTATCGTAGGGTGAGAGGCGCACATGGATGCCGGCGTCAGCGGCGGTAGCCCGGGTGTAGTAGCGGGCAACGGGGAGCGGGACATTCTGGAGATCGCAGACATGCACCCCGGCTGAGGGCAGCCCGGCAATGATTGCCCGCTTGAGCATCCGCGGGGTGTAGTGGGCATCACGGTTGATCGTCACGACGGCGCCACGGGGGAGCGTAGCCCCGAAGGCAGCACCAAGCTTCGCGCACAACTCGGGGGTGATCTCGATATTGTCCAGCCCCCTGACCCCGTAGCGCCCGAAGAGCACTCGGCGACCCTGGTTACCCCAGATAATACTACTTGTGACCGTTGCGCCCTCATCCACCTCTTTGCCCGGCCAGATCTTGACGTTGTTCTGAATGACGGCGCCAGCTCCAATCTGTACCCCGTCACCCACCACGGCACCTTCAAAGAGTACGGCGCGCTGGCGGATATTCGACTGACGCAGCACGATCGCCCCGCGCAACTCAGCGCGCTCACCGATATAGGAGTTGCGCCAGATGATCGAGCGATCGATACTCGCCCGTGAGTCGATGATCGTGTAGTCACGAATCACCGAAGGTCCGTGAATAATCACCCCATCCTTGATTTTCGCCCCGTGGCCCAGGTAGATTGGCCCATGCAGCTGTGCGTCGGGCGCAATCTCTGCATCACCGTCTACCCAGATATCACCGCCGATATGGTGTCCCAGACGGGGTAGGTTTACCCGTCCCTGCAGGTAGTCGCTGCAGGCTCGCATATATTCATCGATCGTCCCTACATCGGTCCAGTAGCCCTCGGCAATGAAGCCCTGGATGCGGTCACCCCTCTCGAGCATGTGGGGAAAGACATCCTTCGACCAGTCGGTCAACTTCCCTCGCTCAATGTAGTCGAGCACCTCTGGTTCAAGCACATAGATCCCGGTG
>CAIWUD010000086.1 GCA_903915775.1 uncultured Chloroflexota bacterium
CGCCGCCTGCTGCTGCAACATGAGGAGATTCGCGTCGAAGATCTGGAACGCGAGGTGCGCCAAGCTATCGCTGAGGCCTGGCTGGCTGGCTCGTTCTACTTCCGTGGCCGCCAAATCAACCCGCGTGACTTCGGTGCGAGCTTTGCCAGCGCCCTGCAGGCGGCTGCCGAACGCCTGCTGCCCGATCTCTTCCCGCATATCATCT
This sequence comes from uncultured Chloroflexota bacterium, assembly GCA_903915775.1. GTDB lineage: Bacteria > Chloroflexota > Chloroflexia > Chloroflexales > Chloroflexaceae > Viridilinea. Next base: position 206 of record CAIWUD010000086.1, read on the forward strand.
CTACCCAGCTTGCACCGGCGGAACTGCTGCAACTGGTGGCAGCAGAACTCTCCGGTCCGTCGCCCAAGTTCCTGCCCGCGGAGTTGGGCATTCTGGAACTGGATGGTGGCCGCTACATCCCCACCTGTAGCGGCGTGGTGCCGCACCGGGTGCGGGCATACATCGAGACTGAGCGTGGGGTGAGCGGTAGTGCGCTGCTGGCCCACTTTGGTGCCCCCCCGTACGGCTATACCGCCAATGTGGTCAAGGCCTGTGTCGCCGGACTGCTCCGTGATACCAGGCTGCGCCTCCAGCCCGAAGCGGGTACGGAGATTACGGCTATCCGTGATGCCGGCGTGCGCGAGCTCTTTGATCGTGAACGCGCCTTCCGTAGTGCGATGATCCTCCCGGTAGGTGCGGGTGATATCTCGCCCCAAGACCGCGCTCGCATCTGTCGCTTCTTCGCCGATCGGCTGCAACACTCCATGGAGCGTGAAGACCACGCGATTGCCGATGCCGTGAGCCTGCACTTCCCCCCGTTGCTGGGAAAGCTGCGTGAGGTGCGGACCAACCTGAACCGTCTGCCTGGCTCACCCAACGAACCGGAAAACCTCCGTAGGCTCGGTGAGGTTCTCGAAAACGGTATCCGTTTGGCGCGCCAGACCCGGCCCACCGTAGATCTGGTGAAGCACAATCTCGACCTGCTCAACGATAGTGTACCCACACTCCAACAGTACACCGCCGAGTTGACACCGCAAACGGTCACCGCGCTGCGTGAGGCGCAACAGGTGTTGGACTACAACGCGGGTCAACTCTCCACGCATGAGGTCAATGGTGAGATCCAGGATGCTGCTGAGCGTATCCGGCAACTCCTGGCCCAGGATCGCCCCTGGCGTGAACTTACCTCGATCAGTGGCGATCTCGATCGCATTCGCCTTGCCTACAAGAGTGAGCGGCAGCGCCTGTTGCGCTGGCAGGAGGAGCAGGTAGAAGCGGCTCGTGTTCGCATTCGTGCACGTGATGGCTTTACCACTCTGACTAGTAGTGACGTGCACAGTGTGTTCAGTCCGCTGGCCAGTGCCGCTACCGATACCACCGCCGAAGCTAGTTCACCGCCCTTAGCCGATCTTGGTGATCCCTTCCTGCTGCGCCTCCGACGCGCTGAAGAGCGCGCCCACCAGACCCTTGACACGATTCTGAGCCGTCGCATAAATATTGCGTTGATCACGCCCATGGACCTGGCATCCCGGCTGCGTAACCGTGAACTGACCAGTGCTGCTGATGTTGATGCGCTAGTGAACGAAATCCGTACTACCCTCATGACCCAAATTGAGGCTGGAATGCGGGTTCGACTGCAGTAATTCTATCGGTGCATGTGCTGACAAGGCATGAAGGAGCTCTGTCTCTTATCTGCGAAGATCTTCGTCCCAGCGCCTCGCACCTAGAACAACCGAACGAACCCCCATGCTATACTGAGTGCAGAATCCGACGCGGAGGCGGCACGATGCAACGGATCATCCAGTACCCCCACGACACCCTCTTCCGCAGTGTCTTCAGTGACCTCGCCGAGGCGCAGCGCTTCCTGGAGGTGCACCTGCC
>CAIWUD010000087.1 GCA_903915775.1 uncultured Chloroflexota bacterium
GTTACCTCGGCGCTGCATATGCCACGCTCCTGGCGCTCCTTCAAGCAGGCAGGGGTTGGGGCAATCCCCGTAGGCACTGATTATCAGACATGGCCAACCAGCTTTTCGTTATCCGACTGGCTGCCTAGTGCTGGCGCGTTGGAAAAGAGTACCTACGCACTGCATGAGGTGATTGGTACCTGGACCTATGCCTGGCGCGGTTGGCTCGCACCAGATTCATGATACAATCAGCAGTGCCATGAAACAGATCATCCAATCACTCAAGACCGGCCAGACGATTCTGGAACATGTACCAGCTCCCTCGCTTCAGCCGGGAGCTGTTTTGATTCAAACGGCTCGTACGCTTATCTCTGCTGGCACCGAACGCATGCTCGTTGAGTTTGGTCAAGGTAATCTGATCGCCAAGGCACGGGCCCAGCCCGATAAGGTGCGCCAGGTGCTCGAGAAGATCCGGAGTGATGGGCTCCTACCAACTCTTGAGACAGTTTTCGCCCGTCTGGATCAGCCGCTCCCCCTGGGCTACTGCAACGCTGGTGTCGTTCTGGCAGTTGGTGCAGGGGTGCATGACGTTCGTCCCGGTGATCGGGTTATCTCCAATGGACCCCATGCCGAGATTGTGGCCGTGCCCCAGAATCTCTGTGCCCGCATCCCCGATGGGGTCACCGATGATGCAGCAGCATTTACCGTACTAGCTGCGGTGGCGCTCCAGGGTATACGTCTGGTGCAGCCAACGATTGGCGAACGTGTGGTGGTGATTGGCCTCGGGTTGCTGGGATTACTGGCAGTGCAGTTACTCCTAGCCAACGGCTGCCGGGTGTTAGGACTGGATCTGGATGCGCAGAAGTGCGCCCTGGCGCGACAGTTTGGGGCTGAGGCACTTGACCTGAGTAGTGGCGCTGATGCGGTTGCCGCCGGCATGGCCTTCTCTGAGGGGCGGGGCGTTGATGCGGTGTTGATTACGGCGTCAACGAAGAGCAGCCTCCCTGTACAGCAGGCCGCCCGCATGAGCCGTAAGCGCGGTCGTATCGTGCTCGTTGGCGTTACTGGCCTTGAGTTTTCACGGGCCGATTTCTACGAAAAAGAGCTCTCCTTCCAGGTCTCCTGTTCGTATGGGCCGGGTCGCTACGATGAGCAGTATGAGCAGCAGGGTCACGACTACCCATTCGGCTTCGTGCGCTGGAGTGAACAGCGCAACTTTGAGGCGGTGCTCGACCTGATGGCGAGTGGGCGTCTGGATGTTACTCCGCTCATCTCGCGGCAGGTTGCCCTCACCGATGCTCCGGCGATCTACCAGGAGCTCGTCTCCGATCGCTCACTACTTGGGGTGGTGCTGACCTATTCCGATCAACCCGTTGCGTGCGAGACCGTTGTGGTGGCGGGTGAGGCAATGCAGGCTACTCGGCGCAGGGTCACGACTACCGCGGGACAGGCAACAGTCGTCGCCGGTGTGCTCGGTGCGGGGAACTTCGCCTCCCTCGTCCTCATTCCAGCTCTGGCCCGTACGGGCGCAACCCTGCGCACGGTGGCTACATCGAGCGGGCGCGATGCGGCGATTGCGGCACGGAAGTTTGGTTTTGCGCGTGCAGCCTCTGACTACCGCGAAGTGCTCGATGATCCGGCAATCAATACCGTCTTTATCGCTACACGCCACAATAGCCACGCGCGGCTCGTAGTTGAGGCACTATCCGCAGGGACGCATGTCTTTGTCGAGAAGCCGCTGGCGTTGAACCGGGACGAACTTAGCGCAATTGATGTCGCACAACAGGCTACCGCGTCGCAACTCCTCGTTGGCTTTAACCGCCGCTTTGCCCCCCTTGCGGTGCAGATGCGCCGTCTCCTGGCTACACGAAGCGAGCCACTGAGTCTGATCTATACGGTCAACGCTGGTACGATCCCAGCCAACCACTGGACTCAGGATGCGGCCATTGGTGGTGGACGTATCATTGGTGAGGGGTGCCACTTTGTTGATCTGCTACGCTTTCTCGTTGGCCACCCGATACGGGAGGTTGTAGCGCGAAGTATGGGCTCAGCTCCCGGTCTGGCAGTTCGCGAAGATAAAATGACGCTCACGATCCGTTTTGCCGATGGATCGCTGGGGAGCGTACACTACTTTGCGAATGGGAGTAAGCAGTTTCCGAAGGAGCGTGTTGAGGCGTTTAGTGGTGGACGTATCCTGGTATTGGATAACTTTCAGCGCCTGCGCGGCTATGGCTGGCCGATTTTCAGCGGGCAACGGCTCTGGCGCCAGGACAAGGGACATAACGCTGAGGTAGCTGCGTTTGTCGGGCGCGTGCAGCAGGGTGGCGAGTGGCTCGTCTCCTGGGAGGAAATGCGGGAAGTGAGTGAGGCGACATTTAGCGCTGTTGAGCAGTCAGCCATGCTGCCCTGACCATATCGAAAGCTATGAGGCGACAACCATGCAGGTGCTCCATATCGTAGGTGCCCGTCCCAACTTTATGAAAGTAGCACCAGTGCTGGCAGCACTGCGTCACTACCCGCATATTCGACAGCAGCTGCTACACACCGGCCAGCACTACGACACTAACATGTCGGAGATCTTCTTTCAGCAGTTGGGTTTGCCTACACCAGACATCAACCTGGGCGTAGGTTCTGGCTCACACACGGTTCAGACGGCACAGACGATGCTCGCTTTTGAAGCCTTTGTGCTCCAGGATCGCCCTGATCGGGTGCTGGTCTACGGCGATGTCAACTCAACCGTTGCGGTTAGTCTGGTCTGTGCCAAACTTGGCATTCCGGTAGCACATGTAGAGGCGGGGCTACGCTCATTCGATCGCTCGATGCCTGAAGAGATCAACCGGCTGCTAACTGACCAGATTGCGGATATGCTCTTCACGCCGTCGGCGGACGGTGACCGCAACCTCCTACGTGAAGGCGTTGCTCCCGAAAAGGTACATCTGGTCGGTAATGTGATGATCGACACGCTGATACGTCTACAACCAGCGGCGGAGGCGCTCTGGCCCGGTCTCCAGGCACGCTTTAAGCTCGCAGCTTTTGGGCTCGTCACACTCCACCGCCCCTCAAATGTCGATGACCCTCGCATGCTGGCCCAGATTCTGCACACACTAGATGAGCTTGCTCACGAGATTCCGCTACTCTTTCCGATCCACCCACGTACACGTCGACGCATTGAGGAGCACAGCTTGACTCCCCAAGCTAGGCAACTTCTGCTCTGTGAACCTCTCGGCTACCTAGAGTTTTTGACCCTTCAACGCCATGCCCGGCTCGTCATTACGGACTCAGGAGGTGTTCAGGAGGAGACAACCTACCTGCAGGTTCCCTGCCTTACGCTCCGTGAGAATACGGAGCGTCCAGTGACAGTCGAGGTGGGGAGTAACCAGTTGGTGGGACGCAACATGGATCTACTAAAACGAATGGTGTGGGAGATTCTTGGTGGGGGGAGGCGCACGGGAGCGATCCCACCACTCTGGGATGGGTGTGCTGGGGAGCGGATTGCGGCAATTATAGCTAACAGCATATAGGGGGCAGGTCTACTCACCATGCTCAGCAGATTACCCCCCAGTTTGAGCAGGCTTAACCTCCTCCTATGGACGGTTCGCTACCTAACACCAGCACAGGTCTGGAACAGAGGATGGCGTACCCTCCGCCGGCGTTTACATAGGCAGCATGTCCATCAACTTCATCCAAAAGCTCCATTGGAAGTAAGCTCTCAGTGGGGATTATA
>CAIWUD010000088.1 GCA_903915775.1 uncultured Chloroflexota bacterium
GCTACCTGAACGAGATCGCCCCACGCTTCCCCCGGGCCTTCTTTGTTGCCGGGCATAGTGGCAACGTTGATCCGCCACGTCAGGAGGCGATCGCAGCGGCTCAGGCGTACCCCAATATCTACCTTGAGACCTGCTCCTCATTCCGTACACCTGGGGTGATCGAGGAGTTGGTCGAACGGGCCGGAGCCGATCGCGTGCTCTTCGGCTCCGATACACCACTCATGGATCCACGGGTCCAGTTGGGCAAAATCATCACCGCGGCGATCCCTCCTGCAGCGAAGCGCATGCTCCTGGGTGAAAATGCCGCTCGTCTACTCCGTCTGCTGCCTTGAGGGCAGGACACGTGTGACCGTTCGACGGGAGGTGTGGCGGGCGTAGCCCTCCGCAAAACCTCAACTCAGCTCTGGTAGCGCCAGCCAGGTATGCCGGCGCAGCCAACCTGGAACCATCCCTGACCATCCAAGAAAGGCAACCCAATGTCACCAACTGAGCGAAGCGTAGTCGACCTGATGAGTCTCCGTGGCCGTGTTGCCATTGTAACCGGTGCATGTGGTTGGCTTGGCTCGGCAATGAGCCGGGCACTGGCCGAGGTGGGCGCAACCATGGTAGTCACCAGTCGCCATGCCCACGAGGCTGAGCGTTTTGCCGCCTCACTGCCGGGAGAGGGCCACATTGGTATCGGCTTTGACCAGGGCGATACCGATTCGATCCCTGGCTTTGTCGCCAACGTGGTGGATCGTCTGGGTCGCATCGATGTGCTTGTCAACAACGCCTATGGCGGAACTGCACCAAGTATTGATACGGCGACTGCCGAGGATTTCGACCGTGCCTACCATGTTGGTGCTACGGCCTACTTCCTCCTGGCGCGCCAGGTGGTCTTCCACCTGCGCGAGCGCAAAGCCCCCGGATCGGTTATCAATATCGCCAGCATGTATGGCGTAGTCGCTAGCTACCCCAGCGCCTACGAGGGGCTACCGGTCAATAGCCCACCCAACTACCATGGCCTGAAGGGCGGTGTAGTCCATCTTACGCGCCACCTTGCGGCCTACTGGGCGCAGGATGGCGTACGGGTGAATACGATCAGCCCCGGCCCCTTCCCCAAGACTGAAACGATCACGAGCCAGCCGGAGTTCATTCATCGGCTGGAGCAGAAGGTACCTTTGGGGCGTATGGGCAACCCTGAAGAGTTAAAGGGCGCGGTCGTGCTGCTAGCGAGTGATGCGGGAAGCTTCATTACCGGGCAGAATCTGCTGGTCGACGGTGGTTGGACAGCCTGGTAGCATGGGGGTGGTATGGCCCGTTTTACCAATAAAGTCGCCCTGATTACCGGGGCATCACGCGGGATCGGACGGGGTGTGGCCCTGCGTTTGGCCGCTGAGGGCGCCGATCTGGTTGTGAACTACCGCTCGCACCCCGATGAGGCGCAGGAGGTGGTAGAGCAGATCAGCGCCATGGGTCGGCGGGCCATCGCCCTGCAGGCCGATGTTGCTGACCGCGAAGCGGTGGCGCGCATGTTTACCACAACGGTGGCCGAGTTTGGCCGCATAGACGTGGTGGTCCCTAATGCCGCCTTCTCGTTTCGGCAGTCGGTTGTTACTATTCCCTGGGAAGAGGTGCGCCGGACAATCGAGGTGACCCAGTTCGGCGTCTTTCACACCTGTCAGTTTGCGGCGCAGCAGATGGTGCACCAGGGGGGGGGTGGTAAAATGGTGATTATCAGCTCCCTCCACGCCGAGATCCCCTTTCCGAACAGTTCAGCCTATAATATGGCCAAAGCGGCGATTAACCATCTCTGCTCGACCATGGCTGCTGAATTGACGGGGCAGCGAATCAATGTCAACGTCATCAATCCCGGCTGGATCGA
>CAIWUD010000089.1 GCA_903915775.1 uncultured Chloroflexota bacterium
AAAAATAGCTGTTGGACGGTGAAGGACACTGAGTCGGAAGTGCTCCGTCAGGAGAGGGATCATACCGATGAGCATCTGGTTCTGGGTCGACTCGATCAGGATCTTATGGAAGTTGATGTCATCTTTGATGGTGCTACGGTGGTGGCGCAGATTCTCCTCGAAGGAGCGGTTAAGTTGTTCGAGCTGGTTAATCTGCGCATCAGTGATCCGCCGCACGATTAACCCGATGGCACCAAGCTCCATTGCGGCACGAGCCTCGCCGATGGCGACAATATTGCGGCCGTTGTAGTCGATCGAGACGGTGAGCTGTGGCATGACCTGGTTGCGATCGAAGTCGGCGACAAAAATCCCACGCCCGGGGTGCTTCACGATCAGGCCTTCAGCCACCAGAACGCTCAGAGCCTCACGGACGATATTCCGGCTGACGGAGAGGTTTTCGCTGAGTTCACGCTCACTGGGCAGTTGTTCACCGGTCTGCAGATCCTCGGTGAGGATAAAGCGGCGTAGGGTATCAATTGCCAGCTTGGTGAGCGTGTTGCGCGACAGTGGTTCAAGCATAGGGTACGACCTAGTACACAGAGCGTCATTGCAAGGCCAGGAGAGCGGAGCACTCCGCAGGCCTCGTGCAGCTCCTGCTATTGTACGCAGCCCCGAGTCAGGTTAAGGTGTAGCGGATGGCGACCGCTTGATAGATAGCGTAGGGCACGGTCTAAACCGGTGCGACCATCGTACGGAAGGCGTAGAGGGCGCAGTCCTCTACGAAAAAAAGGTGCTATCGGCGCAGCCGAAATCAAAACTTGCCCAAAGCTGGTATCAACGTGCTTGGTACATCCATAGTACCAGTATACCAGGTGAAGTGCCCCATGTCAATAAAAATTAGTACCAATTATCGGGCATTGACGTGTAGCTGGTACTGTGGTATAGTTGTAGCACCAGTGATACTCTTTGCGGTATAATCAGCAGCATCTGCAAGGGCTACATCGAGTTAGGGATGAGCCAAGTCGTGTAATGTACCGTTTCGCGGGCACGGGTAGCGCCATGCTATGGAGGTCTGTATGCGAGATCAAGTTACCCCGACGGAAGAGATCGACTTTGCCCACAACAAGCGGCTCCTCAACCGCTACCGCTTCGTTGAGTATGAGCTGTTACGCATCCTGGCCGGCTGGCTTCCCGCTACGGCACGCATGGAGCACAAACTGGCAATGGGACGGCTCCTCTGGGAGGATGCACAGCATGTGCAGCACCTCTACCAGCGCCTCCGCGAGATTCAGACACCTGCCTTCCGCGATCCTGATGATCCGGCCTTGATGCGCCTGATGGCCGAGCTCATTCACGCCCCCGATGAGCGCGATCTGCTCGCTGGGTTGCTACGGGTGATCAAGCCGGCCCTGGTGCAGGCCTACGCCTGGCATATTGATCAGACCTTTGCCAATCCGGATGCGCCAACGCTCTATGCCTTCAAGCACATCCTGCTCGACGAAGCTGAGCATGTGCATCTCACCGAAGAGCTCCTGGGTGATCATCCTGCTGGTGAGTGGGAGGCCTACGTACGTGGACTGCTCTCTGCGGCAGGTGGGATCACTGGGCGTGAGGAGCGGGGGGTTGCACCTGAACCACCACTCTGTCGAACGAACTTTGTGGTGTCGCGGGAGGCGGTACGCGATGAGCGCTTCAACTTAGTGAACCACAACGCTGGGAAAGCGCATCGGCCAAGCAATCCAGAGACCGAGCGGCTCCAGGAGTTTGAGAGTTATAGCCAGGAGATGCTCGCAGCGGAGACGGTGGCCCTCATTCTCTACCTCTCACCGGGCATGCCCTGGGAGTTTGTCTACAATAGTGCGCGCCACTGCTACGACGAAACACGCCACTGTCGGCTTGGTATCGAATGGCTGGCTCGCCACGGACTCGACTATACGCAGGTGCCTCAGAATACCCGTATCTACGCCTGGCGCAGCCAGTACGATCCGGCTACCCAGTACTGCCTCCTTACCATGGGGAACGAACAGCACGCCTTCCCCTACCGCCGCCAGCGACTTACCGCCTATAAGGCTGCTGGTGATCGGCTCTCGGCCCAGTTCATCAGCTACGACATGGCGGATGAGCGCCAGCATGTTGCCTACGGTCGTAAATGGTTGCCACAGCTGATGGAGCAGCATGGCATCAAGATGCCCGTAGAGCAGTTTGTTGATGAGACCGTAGCCCGTTGGGAGGCGGAGTACCGTTCGGGAGCGCTCCCCCTCCACGCAGAGTATGCCTGAGGTTTCGTTTCGGCTGCGCTAGTAGTTCGATTGTTTTGTGGAGGGCGTAGCCCTCCACGTTTCCCGTAGGGAGGCAACGTCTACAAAGCAAGATCCCTCTTCCTCGAGTAACCCAATCAATGGTGCTTGGATCATAGACGTGAGGAGGCAGTGATGGCACGGATTGACGACCGTGATTGGTCGGCACTGACGCTCGGTGAGCGGATTCGTCAGATCGAGGTAGAGGGCTACCTCGTACTCCCCAACCTCCTGGATGCGGATCAAATAGCGCAACTGAAAGCGGAGACGGCGCTCTTGGAGACCCGAGCCGTCGACTACAGTGTGCATCAGCGGGTACGCCCGGCTGTTCAGTTTCAAGGCGGAGCGATTACCGAGTTGATTGGTAATCCGCCGACCATCGCTTTTCTCCGCGAGCTCTTCGGTGACGAGGTGATTATGATGTCCTACGCCTATGCTCGTTCCGAGCCGGGGCATCCTGGCATCAGCCTGCACGCCGATGGTCAGCCCTACGGCTCACAGATCTTTGGCTACGAGGGGAGTTGCCCTTGGCTCGTGCGGGTGCTCTACTACCTGGATGATCTCACCACAGAGGTTTCGCCATTCCGGGTCGTGCCACACTCGCACCTCTCCATGCACGCCGACGCCAACCCCTACAAGCGCTACGCGGCCCATCCCGAAGAGGTGATGGTTCCGGTCAAGGCGGGCGGAGCGGTGTTGATCAACCACCGCGTCTTCCATGGCAACTTCCCCAACACGGGTACCTGGGCCCGCGAGATGCTGGCGATCGCCTACCGCCCGGGTTGGGCCGGGCCGGTTGCCGAAGTTGCCGCATGGGATCCCGCCGATCTCGCCAAGCTACCAGAGGCGATCCGCCCGCTCCTGAGCGATCGTAACATCCGCCACTGGAACTTCCATGGGGGGAACAAGCCGGTCGGTATGGCGAGCGAAGCCCCTGGGATGAACCCAAGCCGCTGGGAGCGCGTCTCATAAGTCATTGCGAGGCGAACTGGATCCAACCCTTGACTGGTTAGGGCACGGTTCCGTTTTGGCTATGCCGAAGTTACGGTTTGGCGATGCCAAGGCCGGGTTCGGTTTTTTGTGGAGGGCGAAACCCTCCGCGCCTCCCGTGAAAGGGTTCAGGTGTTTGTGGAGGGCGTGGCCCTCCGCGTCCCTTTGGGTTGTGCTGTGGGCAGACATGGAAGAGTACGACCATCCCACGCACGTTTCTCTGGTGATAAGCGGTACAGCCGCTAGGCGGATAGCGGAGGGCGTGACCCTCCCAGGAACGCATTATCACGCTGGTATGCGGTACAGCCGCATGAACGTTTCAACGAGGAGAACACGATGATCAGCAAACCGTGGCGGCCCCGAATCCTGCTCGTACTTCTGCTGGCAGGCATCCTCATCGCGTGTGGTGGTACCCCGGCAGCGGCACCGACGGCTGTGCCTACACCGGCCGAGAAGCCCAAACTGACGGTCTGGCTCACTACGAGTTACACCCCCGAGGCGGACGCGCTGCAGAAGAAGATCATTACCGACTGGGCGGCGGCGAAGGGTGTTGAGGTGACGATTGTCCAGGACTCGGCAACGGTGATCGCACCGCAACTCAATGCAGCAATCGAGACCAAGACGCTACCTGATGTCCTGGCCTGGTCTTCGCCCGATTGGGCACCGCGCCTCTACCGGCTTGGCCTGCTTGCCGATGTGAGCGACATCGTGGCCAAGAACAACGCCCAGGGTGGTGGTCTCTACGAGCCGGCGCTACGTGCGGTTACTGATGGCGGTAAGCAGTTTGCGGTGCCTACCCACAGTGCCACTGAGGTCTTCTACGTACGCAAGGATCTCCTTGAGGCGAAGGGGCTGAAGGCACCGACTACCTGGGCTGAGGTGGTTGAGGTGGCAAAAGCGCTCAACGCGCCTGGCAGCGTGTGGGGTTGGGGTGCGCAGCTGGGTACGGCTTCGTACGACGCTGAGATCTCGCTGATGAGCATGCTGGCCTCGTATGGCTCGTCACCCTACGCCGAGGATGGCAAGACGCCAAACCTGGACAATGAGGGTACGCGTCAGGTGATTGCGCTGATCAAGGATGCCTGGGATGCCGGCGCTATCCCGCAGGATGCGGTCACCTGGGACGACTCGGGGAACAATAAGGCCTACCTGACCGGGGCGGCCGCGATGATCTACAACACCGGTTCGGTGCTCAACGCCATGCGTAAGGATAATCCGGATCTGCTGAGTAAGACCCAGATCGTGCCAATTCCGTCCGGCCCTGAGGGTCAGAAGCTCCTTGGGTATATCTATGGCTTTGTGATCAGCAAAGAGACCAAGCAGCTCGATCTGGCCAAGGATCTGCTATCGACCTACACCAGCGTCGAGAATCAGAAGGCTATCGTAGCAGCGGCTGGCAGTAACTACATGCCGCTCTACCAGGATTTGGCCAAAGAGGCGATGTGGCAGGAGGAGTATAACAAGCTGCTCATCAGCCAACTGAAGAACAATAATGCTGTTGGCTACCCGGGCCCGATCACCGAGTGGGCGCTTGAGGCGTGGCGTGTCCATACGGTGACCGACATGGTCAACAAGGTGTTGGTGGAGGGGCTCTCGGTCGATGACGCGATCAAAGAGACTGAGGCGAACCTGGTGAAGATCTACCAGCAGTTCAACCCGTAATGATTGGCTACGTCGGTGGTGCCGTCTGGCAGCGCCGAGGTTAGGTTGGGTCATTTTGTGGAGGGCGATGCCCTCCACGCCTCCCGGGGGGGTAGATCTCGCTGGCGATGAAGGGGATACTTGGGGGCCATGCTCTCACACTAATCCTGTAGCGAGCAACACTAGTAGCTGGGGGTGGGCATGGAGTTATCCGCACGAGAGGTGAAACAGCGACGGATCGTCTGGTCGCGACTACTGGGCAAGGATGCGGCACTTGGGTACGCGCTCATTGTGCCGCTTCTGTTGGTGATTATCGGTCTCCTGGCTTACCCGATTATCAGTGCCCTTCTCCTCAGCTTTCAAGATCGCAGGCTCGGCCTTCCAGGGCGCTTTATCGGCCTGGAGAACTATGCCGAGCTCCTCTTTCGTGACCGCCGCTTCCGAACCGTGGTATCGAACAGCATCCTTTTTACGCTTGTCTCGGTGGCGGGGAAGTTGCTGATCGGCATGGGTATGGCGATCCTGCTTAACCAGCGGATTAAGGCCAGAGCCATGTTTCGTGGTTGGCTCCTGTTACCGTGGGTAGCACCCACCTTCGTGACAGCGTTAACATGGCGCTGGATGTTCGACGGCACCTCTGGCATCATCAACTACCTGCTGATGCTGTTTGGGGTGATCACGAGCCCCATCGCCTGGCTGGGAAATGGGGCAACGGCGCTACTCGCCGTCATGGCCACGAATATTTGGCGTGGCTTTCCCTTTTTCGGTGTCTCGTTGCTGGCAGGCATGCAAGCCATTCCGGCCGAGTTGTACGAAGCTGCTGAGGTTGATGGGGCCTCACCCTGGCAGAAGTTTTGGCACATTACCCTGCCCGGTGTGCGTACGGTGCTGGTCGTTACGACCATGCTCTCGACGATCTGGACCTTCAACGACTTTCAGATTGTCTGGATCATGACCGGTGGCGGGCCAGCCTTTGCGACACACCTCTTTGCAACCTACTCCTACCAGGTTGGTTTTAGTGGCAGCCGGCTCGGCTATGCGGTGGCCATTTCGACCATCCTCGCCCCGCTGCTGATCGTCATGATCCTTGCCCTATCGCCGCTAATCATGCGAGGAGAGCGCGAATGAGTGAGAGTGGTCGTCGCCGTTCTCTGGGTGCGAGTATCAGGCTCTACACGGTGCTGGGAGTCTACCTGCTCGTCACCACCTTTCCCTTCTACTACATGCTGCTCACATCGCTGCGCGTGCCAAAGGATGTCTATCGGCGTGAGGCCATGCTAACGCCGGACAATCTGACCCTCGCGAACTATGTAACGGTGTTGACCAGTAGCGGTATGCAGACTTGGATCAGTAATAGCATCGTAGTCTCCTTCGCCAGCACGACGATCTCGGTAGCGATTAGCGTCCTGGCCGCCTATGCTCTTGCACGACTGAAATTTTTCGGCGCGCAGACGATGGCCCGCTCGGTGCTCTTTACCTACCTCGTTCCTGGATCACTGCTCTTCATCCCGCTCTTCCTGATCATGTCCAATCTCGGCCTGCTCAATACCCTTTGGGCGCTCGTGATCTCGTACCAGACCTTTAACGTGCCCTTCTGCACCTGGATGCTCCTCGGCTATTTTCGCACGATACCAGAGGAGCTTGAGGATGCGGCGCGGATCGATGGATGCACCCGTATGGGGGTGTTGGGGCGGATCATCCTCCCCCTGGCTGGTCCAGGGATTGTGACCGCCTTCATCTTTGGCTTTACCAATTCGTGGAACGAGTTCCTGCTCGCGGTGGTGATGGCGCAGCGGAGTGAGTTGCGCACCATCCCAGCCGGACTCTACAGCTTCCAGGTTGGTGATGTGCTGCTCTGGGGGCAGTTGATGGCAGCAGCACTGCTGGCAACGCTGCCGGTCATCATCCTCTTCACGCTCGTCCAACGCTTTGTCGTGCAGGGTCTGACGGTGGGGAGTGTCAAGGGGTAGAGGAAGGGTATATGCGCTACGTCGAGACGTTCGATCATGGTCCGGGTGGATGGTATGGCTGGATTAGCAATTCGGCGGGGCCCAAGCCGCTGGAGGTTCGTGATGGGTACGCAGTCAGTCGTAGCCCATGGTGGATCGACTATAACCATGCACCGCCGGGTGTAGGCTACCTGCACCTGCTCTTCATGCTCAATACGGCGAGTAAGGGTGGCGAGCATCAGCGGGAGGTGCAGGGGGAGCATCGCTTTGTTGATGGACGCTACCCGACCAACTTCAGCAATGCCCGCATGACCCTCCGGCTGAAAGGTGAGTTAGAGGCGCGTGGCGCACAGTTGCTCCTGCTCTGCCAGGCTGTCCAAGGGGGGCTCTGTTCTGGGTGGCTACTGACTGGCCAGCCATTCCATGTGACGCCCGACTGGAGTGAGCAGACGGTAACGTTGAGTCTCGATCCAAGCCAGTGGACATGCCTGGGCAGTCGTCACGATCGCAGCGATTTCTACGGTGAGCTCCCCTTAGAGACGGTACTGGGTGACGTGAACACCGACATTCTGCTCGTACTACATCCGCTCGATATTGCGCCAATGGGGCCTCTAGGGGATGATCCCCACCGTCTGCGGCCCGAGCGTGACTACCCGGTCTGGCGCTCGCGTCTGCCTGAGGGGTACGTGCTCTTGGATGAGGTCGCGATTGAGTTTGAGGTGGGTGCATGAAGCCAGTCAATATCGCCGAGCTTGAGCCACTTGCCCGTGAGCGTATCTCTGAGGATGCGTGGGAGTATTTCGTCGGTGGTGCGGAGGATGAGTATTCGGTCGCCGAGAACCTTGAAGCCTACCGGCGGATTAAGCTACGGCCGCGGGTGGTTGCCGATGTTCCCGAGCGTGACCTGAGTGTGACGGTGCTGGGCCAGAAGCTCTCGCTACCGCTGCTACTCGCGCCAACTAGCCACCAGCGCATGGCCCATCCCGATGCAGAGATCGCCACCTTACGTGCTGCCGGTGCCGCCGGGACGATCGCTACCCTTGGGACTGGCAACCATTTCAGTGTTGAGGAGGTACGGGCTGCAGCCCCCTACCCCTTCTGGTTTCAGATGTACTGCTACGAGAATCGTGCGGTGACTGAGCGGATTATCAGGCGTGCCGAGGCCGCTGGTGCTGGCGCTCTGGTGCTCACGGTTGACGCAACCTTCCCACCGCGGCGTGAGCGCCATATTCGACGCTCCTTCCGCCTGCCACCCGAGGTTGAGTTGCGTAACCTGATCGGGATTGGGCTGCAGGATCATCTGCTGCAGCCGGAGCATGGTGGGATGCAAGCCTTTATCGCCACTCTGCGCCCCTTCCTGCTGACCTGGGATGAGATCGACTGGATGCGGAGCGTGACCAGTACGCCAATCCTGCTCAAAGGGGTGATGACGGCTGAGGATGCCCTGTTGGCGGTGGAGCATGGCATCGACGGTGTTATCGTCTCGAACCATGGTGGGCGGCAGATCGACGGGACGCTCGCGACGATCGATGCGCTACCGGAGATTGCTGAGGCGGTTGCGGGGCGCATCGCCGTGCTGCTGGATGGGGGTATTCGACGGGGAACCGATGTACTGAAGGCCCTTGCCCTCGGCGCCAATGCGGTACTGATTGGCCGCCCCTACGTTTGGGGGTTGAGTATTGATGGTGAGGCCGGGGTACGGATGGTGATCGAGATGTTCCGCGACGAGATCTACTCGGCGATGACTCAGCTTGGCGTGGCCGATGTGAAGCGTATCAGTCGCAGCCTGGTGCAACGATGAAGATCACCGATGTTCAGACAGTGCTGCTGAGTGGGCCAAGTACCGCTGATCCCTTCTTTCTTGAGGCACGGCAGTGGCGCAGTGTCGCCCTGATCGAGATCCAGTGTGACACCGCTCAGACGGGGGTGGGTGAAACCTATGCGGGCTACTTCTGCCCCGAGGTGGTACCGGCGATTGTCGAGTTCTACCGTCCGATCCTGATCGGCGCCGACCCCATGGATATCCACACCCTAGTGCGGCGCATGGTGCAGTGCGCTGCTTATTGGGCCCGGGTTGGCCTTGGGCCTGCAGTGCAGGCTGGGATTGAGGCTGCCCTCTGGGATCTCAAAGGTAAACTGCTTGGCTTGCCAGTCTATCAGTTGCTTGGTGGGCGCCACCATGAGCGCTTGCCAGCCTATGCAACGGGCGGGATCAGCAATTGGCCCATGGATCGGCTCAAGCAGAAGATCGACTTCTACCTAGGGCTAGGCTTTCGGGGCTTCAAAATTGGCGCCGGCTTCTACGATGCGGAGCGGCGCGCCGAGGTGCCCGCGCCCTCTCTGAGCGCGATTGTGGAGCAGGAGGCGAGTAAGGCTGAGGCGTTACGGGCGCACATTGGCCCTGACGTGGCCATGATTATGGATGGCCATATGGGTAACCCGCTCGGTGAGGCCTGGTCGCTCCAGACGGCACGGGCGGTGTTACGGGCCCTCGAGCCCTACGATCTCCTCTTCTACGAGGAGCCGTTGCCCTACACCGACCCATGGGGTTACGCCGAGTTGCGTCAGTCGACGAGCATTCCGATCGCTGGTGGAGAGTGTCTGAGCACCCTGGAAGAGTTTCGTCACTACGCCGAGTTGGGTAGCTTCTCGGTGGCCCAGCCAGACGCCGCGTGGAGCGGTGGTCTGAGTGAGTTCCTTAAGATTGCGCAGCTCTTCCATGCGCGCAAGCAGCGCATTGCCACCCACTCTTGGGGGGCCGGGGTGGCCCAGATGCAGAATCTCCACGCTGGCTTTGCGGCGCCCAATACGCTGATCCTCGAGATTCCGCCGGCGGCTGGGCCGCTGCATACCGAGCTCTGGGGCGACTCCTTGGTGATGCGCGATGGCTATGTCCTGCCGCCTGAAACCCCTGGCTTGGGTGTCCACCTGACCGATGCGCTTAAGGCGCGCTACCCCTTTGTACCAGGTACCGGTGAGTTCAACAGTGTGCCGGGGAAACTTCTCACGACCTGATGCTGATCGCAGGGGGAGATAGACATGAGCAACGCAACAGCAGTCATTGTTGGCGGTGGCGTCACGGGGCTGAGCACTGCCTACCAGTTGGCCCGTAAGGGCTATGGGCGGGTCGTGCTCCTTGATAAAGGTCCGGTGGGTGATGGTTCGAGCAGCCGTGCTGCGGCGATTATCACTGGCTTGCTCTGGAGTGAAACGGGTGTCCTTGCCCGCAAGGTGAGTCTGCGCCTTTTTCGCGAGCTCTCTGCTGAGCTTGAGGGGTACCGTTTTCAGGATGTGGGCTGTCTAAACCTCTTCGATCCCGCTTCGTGGCCCGACCGTGCAGCGCTCCTCCCGCTCTACGAGCGCTGCGGTGCGCCCTTCGAGATCCTCGATGCCGCCGAAATGCGGGTACGCTGGCCAGAGCTCCATCCGCGTGATGAGTTTATTGGGCTCTACGATCCGCTCGGAGGCTATAGCGAGCCCGATGACTACATCCCGGCCCTGGCACGCAAGTGTCGTGAGCTGGGGGTCGAGATCCGTGAGCACGAACGGGTTGAGGATCTGCTGCTACGTGGTGGCCGCGTGGCCGGGGTGCGCACAGCTACTGGTATCATCGAGGCTGACGCCGTGGTGACGACGCTCTATGGCTGGACCAACCTGCTGCTCGAGCGGGTCGATCTGCGCCTGCCGGTCAAGGCGTTTGTCCATCAACGCTATGTGACCGAGCCGCTGCCCCGGCCACTGGCCATTCCGGCGGTCAATGCTAACCCCCTGGGTGGCTACATCCGCCCCGCTGCTGGCGGTCGGCTGCTGGCCGGTATCGAGTCGGCTGATCGGCTCGAGCAGCGTGTCGAGCGGCCCGACTTTCACCTCAGCGAGCTCTCGGCACCTGAGTCGCTCAAAGATCAGATCCGCAGCAACTTCACCGACTACGTTCCCCTTCTCGCGAGTGCTGGTTGGGCGATCGACAAGGTTGGCCTACTCACCTTCGCCATGGATGGTGAACCAGTCCTCGGTCCAGTTGGGCGCATCCCCGGGCTATTCATCGGTGTGGCCTTCCACTCGGGTGGCTTCGCCTACAACCCAGTCTCGGGGCTGCTCCTAGCCGAGTTTGTAGCCGATGGACGTACCAGCGTCGATGTCAGCGCCTTCTCACCCGATCGCTTCGATCCGGTTGAGACGGCATCCTACCTGGACGAGACGCTGGCCCAGAAGCATGTGGTGCGGCGACGCCATTAGGGGTCAGGGTGTTTTTCAGACGAACAGTTGGTACACCACAAAATGGCTTGGGCATGGTTCAAACCAGTTTGACACTCTTACGAGAGGTGTGGAGGGCGAAGTGCCAGAGTGTCAAGCCGGCGCAGCCGCAATTGATCCAGGCCTTAGGCATGTTTCAAACCAGCTTGACACTCTTCCGGGAGGTGTGGAGGGCGAA
>CAIWUD010000090.1 GCA_903915775.1 uncultured Chloroflexota bacterium
AAGCTGAGCGACTACGCAAAAAAGGTTGGGGTTCGCTACGAGACCGCATGGCGTTGGTTTCAGGCCGGTACGATCCGTGGACACCAACTGCCTACGGGTACGATCAGTATCACCGAGGACGAACCGACCGCCAGTACGACCTCTCGTGTGGCGATGTATGCACGAGTTTCTGCGGCAGAACACCAGCCCAACCTGAACGCGCAGGCCGATCGTCTCGTGGGGTACTGTGCGGCAAAAGGCTATCAGGCGCATATGGTGGTCAAAGAAGTTGGTTCGGGGGTAAACGATAGTCGGCCAAAGTTCTTGAAATTGCTTTCCGATACGTCTATCACACATATCGTTGTCGAACACCAGGATCGCGCCACACGTGTTGGGTTTCGCTCTATCGAAACCCTCGTAGCCCAGCAGGGTCGTACGATTGAGGTAGTAAACCAAGCAGAGAACGGGAAAGAAGAGCTCCTCACCGATCTCGTTGCCATTGTGTACGCATGCGCTGCGAGGTTGTACGGGCAACGTCGTGCAAAGCGCAAGTCCGACGTAATTATGAGAGAACTTACCGAGGAGGAACACGATGCAACTGGTTGAACAACACGTTATCAACCGCAATGATACTCGTTTTCCCCTGATAGATGCGGCTGCTTTTGCCGCAAAGAACCTGTACAATGCGGCAAACTACATTGTGCGCCAGTCGTTCATCACGGATGGCGTGTATGTCAACTACCAAGCGATGCACCGCCTGATGAAAGCGACTGAACCGTACCGTGCGCTACCACGTAAGGTAAGCCAACACGTGTTGATGCTCCTTGATACGAATTGGAAAGCGTTCTTTGCGTCCATTGCTACCTATCGAGCAAATCCCACCGCGTGTACGGGCAAACCGGGATTGCCCAAATACCTTGATAAGACTAAAGGGCGCTTCACGCTGGTGTACACCATACAGGCGATAAGCCGTCCCGCACTCGCCCAACAGGTCATCAAGCCATCAGGATTAGACATTCACGTTCAGACCAAGCAGACGAGGATTGCCCAGGTGCGGATTGTGCCACGCAGTGGCTGTTATGTGGTGGAGGTTGTCTATGCACGTGACGTGGTGCCTGCCGCCGTAGACCCTACACGGGTTGCTGGCATGGATATTGGGTTGAACAACTTGGCAGCGATAGCCTCAAACAAACCCGGCTTTGTGCCGGTACTGGTTAACGGTCGCCCGCTCAAGCACATCAACCAGTTTTATAACAAGCGTAAAGCGCATCTGCAAGGCAAGATCGGCACGACTGGTACCACCGCACTGATGGAACGTATCACTATCCGACGCAATCGCCAGATGACCCACTACCTGCACACGCAAAGCCACCGCATCATGGAACTGCTGGTGGAGGAAGGGATTGGAACGCTGGTGATCGGCAAAAACGATGGATGGAAGCAGCAGATTGCCATCGGACGGCGGAATAACCAGAACTTCGTGCAGGTTCCCCACGCTCGTTTCATTCAGATGCTCACGTACAAAGCGGAACTCGTTGGCATTGCGGTGGTTGTAACCAACGAAAGCCATACGAGCAAATGCAGCTTTCTGGATAACGAACCTGTTGGGCACCGCGAACGCTATGTCGGCAAGCGCATCGCACGAGGGCTCTTTCGCGCCGCGGACGGTCGGAACATCAATGCCGACGTGAACGGCGCGTACAACATCATCCGCAAAGCAATCCCAAACGCCTTTGGCAATGGGATCGGGGGTGTGGTAGTCCACCCCGTAGGGATCGCCCCTACGAACTGAGTACCTGCGATACAACGTTAGGGAAAAGGGTACTATTACCATTTCCTCCAGTGCGGCTAGCCTTTGCCTGGACACGCCATAATGCTGTTCCCGTTCTGTTGGGACAGACCAACTTCCTTCTACTCATCATTCGCGCATTTGGAGCGCCAAGTTCCCGGGGGGCTGCCCCAGGCGGGCGTAGAGGTCGGATGGTAGGCCCAACAGGGCCAGAATCTGCTGTTGGGTGTCATTCAAGGACGTGACATGGCGCTGTTCCCAGCCGGCCTCCGTCACCGTAGTGACGGTCAGATTGCGAAAGGCGCGGATCACCCGCTCCGTGGTCGGTTTGTCCGTTGCCTGCGTCCGGCTGGCCGGATTCAAGCCGCCCAGCGTGGTCTGCTGGTCCTTCAGCGCGGCCCGCAGGCGCTGTTCGGTCAGCACCAGCACGCGCAAGGCCAGGGTCAACAGCCAGACCAGCCCCGCGATCCGCGTTTCATCGCGCACAAAGACCGGGCGGAGGTGCAGATTGCGCGTTTTGAGTCGACTGAAGTTGCGTTCGTGCACCGGTTGCTGATGATAGGCCGCGACCAGGGCCGGAACGTCATACTGCTCCGGCGTGGTGTTGGTGACATACACCTGCCAGCCCAGCCGCGCGACCATGGCCTGCCAGGCGGGCCGATCCACCCACACGGCCGCCACGACCCAGGCCGTGCTGCCATCGGGCAGCCCGCGTGGCGAAAGCTCCGTCTGCACGACCCCCGTCAGTTTGGCCTCCGCAATCCGTTTGGCCACCACGGCCGCCAAATCGGCCTCCTGGGCATACCGTTTGCGGCCCCGCCCCGGCGCTTGGGCCAGCGTGAGCAGATCTGGCGTCAGGCGCGCCAGGGCCTGCTCACGCAGTCGGCGCAGCCCGGTCTGATAGGCGGTCGCCTGCACGACCAACACGCGTTCGGTCCACGTGTGGATCTGCTGGGTGGTCGGGTCACACCAGGTCAGTTCCCGATCAAAGGGGTCCACCACGGCCTCTTGCTGCACCTCGCCCGTGCGTGGGTCCACCGTCTCGATGCGCATCCACGCCGCCGGGCGGGCCAGGGCCGCCTCCACCCAGCCGGCGATTTCAGCCGTGGCGTGGAGCGGGCGATAGGCGCCCAGATAGCGGCTGCCTCCGGCGACCATGTGGCCCCGGGTGGGCAGGTCGGTCATCTTGCTGTCGCCCACCACCAGCACGTCGCGGGTGCCCAGCGCCGCAACCGCCGCGTCGTAGGCCGGGACATAGAGTGGATTATCGCTGCGCTGCCCCGCGACCGGCTGGCAGCAAATCGGCAAGCCGAGCGGGTCGAGCGAGGCCAGCATGCGCTTGAATTGGCGCAGGTCGGGCCGATGGTCCTTGCTCCAGCCGTGCTGGAGCAGGCTATCATCGTCCACATCGTCGTGGTAGACGCTGACGCTGGTACTGTCCAGCCGCACCGTCTCGGTCGGCAGGCGGTAGACGCGCACCCAGCGCTGCATCAGTACCGCGTCGAGGGCGGCCTGGGTGTCTGGGTCGCCGAGCAGGGTCAGGATACGCGCCAGACGGTCGTCGGTGCAATCGGTGTCGCGCAGACGGATGCCCAGCAGCGTGTTGATGGTTTGGACCCGCTCGTTGACCCAGTCACGCACACTGACCATGGTATGGTCGCGTTCCTGGAGGATATGGCTCAGCCAGATACTCACCACGGTGCCCACGCTGGCGCCGTCCCAGTTGCCATGCGGTTGGATATGCGTGTCGATCAGATCGCGAATGCCCATATCAGTGATGATGCCGAGCAGCAAGGGCAGGCTATTGACCTGCTCGGTGGTGATGGTCAGGTCTGGTGGTGTCATGCGGCCAGGGTAGCACACCCCCGCCGGAACTTGGCACCCCAAATGCGCGAATCATAAGTTTCTATCATTCGATGTTATATTCCGACGCAAACAGGCCATCATTGAGCTTGCCCCGGCGTAGCGATTGGCATACCGTGCCCATCGGTGCTCTGCAGTGGGGTGCCCCATGAGCATGCCCCGCTTCACCCGCTTCCTCGCCCTGGCCCGCGAGCACACGGCGCTGATCGTCGATCTCTGCGCCGACCCAGACCTGCTCAGCCGGGCCCAGCTGCTACACTACCTGGAGCACCACGGCGTGCCGGCCGCCCAGAAGGACGCCCTGATCGACGACCTTGGCCAGGCGGCGATTCTGCTGGCCGAGCAGGTCGGCTTCACCGTCAACCCGGCGGTGGTCGACCTGGTCAACTACTACGAGCGGCGCGGCCGGCTGATCAGCGCGACCTTCCTGCGCGACCAGATGCTTGCCATCGCCGAGCTGACCGAGCGGCTCCAGTGCGAGCTCTTCGCCACCGAGGTCGACCGCGCCGTGATCCTGGATAGTATTGACGATCTCTACCGGCTGGTACGCGAGGTACGCGAGGCCGGCCTCGACCACTATGTCGCCTGTATGCGCCTGCTCGGCGATATCAAGCGCGCCGGCGGCAAGCAGCCGCTCGAGCAACGCCTGCATGATCTCGAGACCGCCCAGCGCCGCTATGTCGAGCCGCTGCGTGCGCTGATCGACCCGAGCGGCGAGTATGTGCCGCGCATCGCCCAGCTGCGCCGCCAGGTCGGCGAGCTTGGCCGCCAGGACGCGCTGCTCGCCCAGTCGCAGGAGCTCGAGAGCCGCCGCCGGCGCCTGGACGGTGACCTGCACTTCATCGACCATGAGCTGCTGCGCGGCTTCGCGGCCATCGTCGACACGGCTCGCACCCTGCTGCGTTCGCTGCTCGACGAGAAGTCGCTCAAGGACGCCCTGGCCTTCTGCCTAGCCCGCCTCGACCAGGTCTGGCCGTCGCTTGGCGCGACGACCCTAATCGCCGCCAGTCGTAACACGACCCAGGCCGCGCCGCTGGAGAACCTGGAGTCCTTCTTCGCCGATGTGGTGCACCGCCGGCTGCTGCCGCAGCCCCGTGCGCTGGCTCTCAGCCAGCCCAAGCAGCGCCGCGCCGAGGACCTGGTGCTGACCGAGGGCCGGATCTGGCAGACCATCGCCGCCGCTGGAAGTATCCCTAGCTGGCCCGCCTTCGTCACCGGGGCCTTCCCCGGCTACGCCGAGGAGGAGCAGCTGCGTGCAATGGTGCTACCGCTGCTCCGCCCACACCCGCAGGTCGCCCTGGCGCCCCGCGATACGCTGTTTGTCCACGAACTTAGCGCGCAGACGCTCCATCTGCGCGACTTTGGCGTGTGCTGGGAGGAACGTCATGCCCGCTGACACCCCACCCCGCAGCGCCGAGATCTGCCAGCGCCTGCTGCGCGGCTATCAATTTAGCCCGTCGGACCACGCCTCCGCCGACCTCGGGCCGCTCTACGCCGTGCTCGACGAGCGCTTCGCCTGGTTCCAGAATCAACTGGCCACGATGGGCTTCAGCCTCGTCCGCGATGGCGAGGTCATACTGCTGGAGAAGGAGCTGAAGGAGCTGAGCAACGAAGAGCGCCAGGCGATCGTCGCGCTCTTCCTGCTGGGCGATCTCTGGCTGGAGCAGGGTGGCAGCTACCAGGATCTCTTCAGTATGCCCATCCGCTGGGCCGACCTGAGCTGGCTGCGCGACGGCTACGGCCGCGAGTATCTGGCCCAGGCCGGCCTGCAGGATCTCGACGCCATCGAGGATCTCTGGCGGCGCATCGCCCGCAAAGGGCTCGTCACCTACGCCGCCGAGACGCGCACGCTGACCCTGCGCGACCCGGCGGCGCGCATCCTCACCATGGCCCGCCGGCTTCACCAGCGCCTGCGCGCCGCCGAGGAGGCCGCCAATGCGTGATGAGGCAATCAGCAGCATCCTCAAGCTCGGCCTGATCAATAGCGGCATGTTCGACACGCTGGAGCTGAACACGGATGTGCGCGCCGTGCACCTGGTGGGCGACAACAACGTCGGCAAGACCAGCCTGATCGAGCTGATCCAGTTCCTCTACTTCCCCGACCTGCGCGAGATGCACTTCTCGAAGAGCCTGCCCGAGACGCTGGCCTTCTACTTCCGCCGCGAAGGCTCCTACGTCCTCTTCACCGTGCGCACCGTGCGCGGCACCCAGCGCACCCTCGGCGTTTACGGCGCCGGCAGCGCCGACTCGCGCCAGGTCTTCGCCTTCGACGGCGCCTTCACCCTGGCCGACTTCCTCGACGAGCAGCGCCACGTCCTGCCGCCTCAGCGCGTCGGCGTGCGCCTGGCCGACCGGCGCTTCTACCTCTACCCGCGCGCCGAGGACCACGAGCGCGGGCTGGTCGGCGAGCAGAGCCAGGACCAGGCCAATGTCCACCTCTTCGACATGGGACGCGGCAACTTCCGCCTGCTGCGGCACCTGCTCCAGAACCTGCTGCGTCTGGAGCGGCTGACCGCCCGTGATATCCGCCTCTTCCTGAACGCCCTGGTTGAGAGCACCGGCGCCAAGACGCGCATCGACGTTGCCCGCGACTTCGACCGCAAGTATGCCGAGACCCGCAATATCCGCGAGCGCATCAATAGCCTGCTGCGTCTCAAGCCGCTGATCGACCAGTGGACCGCAGCGAACGAACGCTCTGCACAGGCCACGGCGGCCGAGCATGCTGCACGGTTACGCCTGAGCTATGCGGCGCAGCGCTACGCCGGGCTGCTCGAGGAGCAGCAGCGTGCACTGAGCGGGCGTACGGCCGCCATCGGTGCGGCCCTGGCCGAGCTTGAGGAGCAGCGCCAGCAGCTCGCCAACCAGATCGCCGCGCAGCGCAGCCGTGCGAGTGAGCTCCAGCGCACGATCGAGGAGTTGCAGCGCCTGACCGAGCGCTGCGCCGGGCGCCAGCGCGAGGAAGTGCGCGCCGAACACGACCAGTTCAGCTACCAGGCGACCGATCTCCAGAAGCGGATCGAGCAGGCCAGTAGTGTGAGCGTCGCACAGATCGAGAGGTGGCTGCGCAAAGCCCGCGAGGAGCGTGATCGCATCCGCCGCCTCATCGAGAGCCGCACCGTCAGCCACCTGCTGGCCGAGTCCGACCTGAGCGATGCGCAGCGCGCCCTGCTGAGCTTCCTGGTCTCCGAGCAACTGCTCAGCCTGCCCATCGCCGGAACCGTTGCCGATGCGGCGCAGCTGCTGGCGGCCGCGCGGGCCGCCGCCGACCAGATCGATTCGCAGGGGGTCTTCCACGGCTTTGGCCTCAGCATCGCCCGCAGCATCTGGTACCGCCCGGTCGCCGACGAGGAGCCACTCGCCGACCGCCTCGCCGAGGTCGAGCCGCGCATCCTCGTCCACGAGCGCGAACTGACGATCGCCCGCGACCACGAGCAGGTTCAGCAGCAGATCCGTTCCCTGCAGCGCCAGGTTAGCGAGCGCCAAACCCTGCTTGGCGTGCTCCAGCGTCTGGAAGAGCTGGAGACCAGCAGCGGCGGCGCGGCGGCCGTCGCACGGGAACTGGAGGCCTGCCGGCGTGAGCAGCAGGAGCTGGAGGCGCGACAGCGCCCGCTTGCGGAGCGCGTTCGCGCCAACCAGGACGAGCAAGTGACGCTACGGACGCAGCTGGGCACGCTGCAGCAGCGGCTCGACGAGGTGCGCCAGGTGGGCAGAGAGATCGGCGACGCCGCAGAGCCATGCCCGGCCGACATCGCCGGCGTGGCCCCCGACGAGCTGCCCGAGCTCTTTCGGCTGAGCCGCGAGCGACACCGCGACCAACGCGGCGAGCGGCGGCGTGCCGAGGAGGCGCTCCACGAGCCGCGCGCCCGGCTGGACGATCTCTATGAGCGGGAGGCACCGGAGACGCCCTTCGCCGCCTGGGTAGCCGAGAAGCGCCTGCTAACCGCCGAGGTCGAGCGGCTCGAGGCTCAGCTGCGCGAGAGCTACGCCAATCTGGTGACCCTGGTTAAAGGCGAGCTCGACAAGCTCACGCAGGCCTTCGAGGTGGTGCGCAGCCGGGTCGCTGAGCTGAACAACAGCATCCGGCGGGTGAGCATTTCGAACATCGAGCGCATCGAGCTCCAGGTGCAGGAGAGCCAGTTGGTCGAGGCTATCCGGCAGACCAGCCGCCTGCAGCTCGATATGTTCGTGCCGAGCACGGGCAGCCTCTCGCTGGAGGCGGCCGAGCAGCAGATCGAGGAGTACCTGGTCGGCACGCTGCGCGCCCACGGGCGCGAACTGAACCTCGACGACCTCTTCCAGCTGGAGTTCCGTGTCACCTACGCCCAGACCGGCGAGCAGCGCATGGTGACCGAAATCCACGCCTTCGAGTCGAATGGGACGGCGATCGGCGTCAAGATTGTGGTCTACCTGGGTCTGATCCGGCTGCTGCAGGGCAGCCGGCGTGGTGTCGTCACCCGCATCCCCTTCTTTCTCGACGAGGTCGGCAGCCTCTCCAGCAACAACGTCCGCCAGATCATCGCCTACTGCGCCGAGCACAACTTCCTACCGATCTTCGCCAGCCCGACCATTCGCAGCGACATCCCGCACTCCTACATTCTGCAGCGCGATGGCGATCGGAGCCGGCTGGTCAATGAGGTCATCCTGACCGAACGAGAGCACGCCGATGAAGCCGCCCGCGTGGATAGCGCAGCTCGCTACTGAGGACCGCGTCGCCTACAGTCGCCTGAGCCGGGATGGCGAGCAGATCCTGACCCAGCTGCGCGCGCTGCAGCTGGTCACCCTGGGCGTGCACAAGACCCGCCGCCTGGTGGTGGTCATCGACAAGCCGGGATTTGCCCAGTGGTTTCAGGCGGCGTACCCCGCACCGGCGCCGGCCCCGGTCACTGGCCAGCGGGCTGCCAACATCGCCCGCGCGCGCAAGAGCAAGTCCGGTCTGGCCACCCACATGGCTCAGCCGCTGCTGCTGCGCTGGTTCAGCGCCGAACCGGCCGCGACCTGGGCTGAGTTGACCCGGCGCTGCGGCATTATCGGCATCACCAGCGATCGCCTGGCCACGCTCGATCTCCCGCAAGGCTGGACGCTGCTGACTGTCGAGAACTGGGAGCCGTTTCTGGCCCTGGACTATGCGCTGCAGACGGGCGCGATCATCGCCGTCTTCACCGGCGGCAACATCGCCGAGGCGACGCTCCAGGCGCTAGCTGCGCTCTGGCCGGCGCCGGCGCGCACCCTCCACTTCGGCGACTATGACTGGTCCGGCCTGGCGATCTACCGACGCATTCGGGCAGCGCTGCCGCAGCTCAGGCTCTATGTGCCTGACGACCTCGCGACACTCTTTCGCGATTTCGCCGACCACGATCTGCTCCTGGGCCAGCTGTCCCTCGTGGCCCGGGCTGATGATCCGCCCGAACTGCACGAGGTGATCGCGCTGATTGCGCAATACAACGCCAGCCTAGAGCAGGAGATCGTCCCCCCACCGGAGCTGTGACCTCCATCACCGGCGCGCCCGCTCCAGCTGGTCGAGCAGCCCCATCAGCTTGCGCTTACGCCCGTGCTGTGCGTGCAGACCCTGCAAGTGAGCCTGCCACTCCGGCTGGCGGCCCGCCGCCTGGTAGGCCACCCGCGCCCGCCGCAGCCACTCAATCGCCGAGTCGTAGTGCTGGGCCTTGCCCGCATCGATGATCGCCGCCGCGCGGGCGGTCGCCGCCATAATTACCCAGTCCGGGCGGGTTGCCAGCGCAGCGTCCATCACCCGAGCCAGGTCGTCGCCGCTGGGATGTTGGCCCAGCGTCGCGATCGCGTCGTCGATCAGTCCTTCGTGGAGAAAGATGTCGATCCGCCCCACGACCATCCAGCTCTTGCTGGCTCGCAGCGCCGCCAGTAGCCGCTCGCGCAGCTCCGGCCATGCCGGGCCGGCTAGTTCCGCCAGACGCCGATAGAGGCCCAACTCAGGCGCGATCCGCTGCGCCTCGGCCCCGGCGCGCAGCGCCAGGTCGATCCGCCCCTGGCCGGCGGCCAGATCGACCAGCCAGGCTGCCAGGCGCGCCCGCGCCTGCGCCTGCCCGGCAATGCTCGGCTCAGATCCGCCGAGGCCCAGGCCGTGCTCGCCGACCGCCAGCGCGTGCGCCGGCTCGCCGCGGTCGCGCAGGGCCTGGGCGAGGGCCAGCACCTCCTCAGCGCTGCTGAGCTGCCTGCGACCCAGCTCGACCGCCTCATCGACGCGGCCCATGCCTAGGAGCAGCAGCGCTTGATCCTTGGCCATCCCTGCTGCTGTGGCCAGGTTCAGCGCCTCCGGGAAGTGGCCGCTGCGCTCCAGAATGCGCAGGCGAATCGCCAGGAGTTCATTGGCATAGACACTGGTCGGTCTTCTATCAGGCCGCGCCTCGCCGAGAATCGCCGCATCGATCCACGGCTCGCTCCAGCCCTCGTCGGCGGCCTGTAGCGCGATACCGAACCCCTCACAGCCATACTCCTCGGCGCTTGCGGCCCAACCCTCCAGGCGCTCGCGCCAGCGTTTCAGCTCCACCTTCTTCGGATTGGCGCCCAGTAGCGCCGCGGCCCACAGCGCGCCCAGTTCGTCGAAGAAACTGCCCAACTCGCCATCAGAGTCGTCGTAGTCGACCCAGGCCTCGCTGTACTCGTCGGTCAGCGCCTCCAGCAGCGGCAGCGCGCTCTGGGCGTCGTCGCCGTCGAGAAAGGCCTGGATCTGGGCGACCAGCGGCGCCAGATTCGCCAGGATGCTCGCGTAGGCCATGGAGTCGTCGGGGCGCTCGGCGCGGAAGATGCGCCGGATCTGCTGGCGGAAGGCGGTCGCATCGACGGCGGTACGCCGGCCTGAGGCTACCGCAGCCCCTTCGACATTCCCAGTGGCCGCAGCGGCAGGCGGCGCGGCGGCGACCAGTGCATCGATCCGCTCGATCAGCTCCGCATCCTGCGCGGCCAGACGTAGCAGCAGCGCCTCCAGCTGGTCGCGATCCAGCCCGGCGAGCAGCTCAGCGAGCAGCGGGCGCACCGCCACCTGGCCGGGGGCGGCGTGGATGTAGGCCAGCATCACCGCCACGCTATGCTTACACAAGCCTCCCCAGTCGTAGGGGCAGCTACAGCTCGCCGCGCGCACGCCGCCGACGTCGAGGCTGACCGTCACGCGGTAGGGCTCATACTCGCTCCCCTCAACCTCGGCCTGCAGCAGGTCGCCACGCAGTACCAACTGGCCGACCGCGCCGCGCCGCTCGTAGTCTGCGCCGCGAGCGAACGACTCCGCGCTGGCGTGCTGGCGGATCTGAACCTCGCTCAGGGGTGGCAGCTGCGGCTGCGCCGGTGTCGTCTGCTTGCTCCCCATAGCTCCTCCCTATCACAATCAGAGTAGGCGCAGCGCCGCGTTGGCTTCGGCGATGTCGAACTGCTCGGGGTCGAACTCGCCGCCGACCCACTCCAGCAACTCCTCGTGCTGCTCGTGCTCCGGGTTGGCGATCGCCTCGAGAAAGTCAGCGTAGCCCCAGACCCCGCCGCACTCCTCAGACGGGTAGTCGCGCTTGCCCGCCATGCAGCACGGGTAGTGACCGGACTGGTGCGGATGCTGACCATTGCGGTGCGCGTGCTGAGCATGCTGGAGTACGGCATCCGCCGCAAGCTGGCTGAGGCCCCTCAGGAGGAGCCGCTGTACGGGCTGTACGCCGACCAACCTAACCGCACGACGCGACGCCCCACGGCCGAGCGTATGCTGGAGGCATTCCGCAACCTGATGCTGACCGTGGTCGCGTTGCCGAACCAGGCCATCCGCCATCTGACCCCGCTGACGACCCGGCAACAACGCTTGCTGGCGCTGGCGGGCCTGGAGGATACCTGCTATCTGCGACTGGTTGCGCATTCGTCTGAACCACCTCAAGAAATAAGCGAACGGTAAGGTTGAGCTACTGGGACGGCTCTTCGTCTTCGTCCCATTCGCCGAGGGGATCGACCCAGGGTGGCACCGGATTGGTGTCCAACCATGTCTTGAGGTCATCCAAACTTGCGAAGTCGAACTGCGCCAGGTTCAGCGCCTCCAACAGCTCGAATGGATACAGCGCAATCTGAGCCTTGATCGTCGCATCCAATGGCCCAAACCGCTTGTCGAGGGCCGCAGTGATGATCTTCACTGCCCCCAGACGTTCAAACGTATCGACGATCTGTGTCATCACGTCCTCCGGTTCCCCTGGCACCAGATCAGCGAGCTCTTCCTGCAGCAAGCTCTCCTCTGCTGGCTGGAGTGGCAAATAGACCTGCAGAAACTGCCGAAGCAGGCGCCGCCGCTTCGTACTGATTGGTAGCCCCATGAGATGCGCCAGACATGCTGCCTTGACGGCGCGCCGCTCGCGTGGCTTCACCTGCATGCGGGTGAGCAGCGCCGTCGCCAGCGGGTTGGGATTCTCAAGATAATCGCGCCACCGTAGCTGGTTCAATTGTACCACGCGGAATCGGAAATCAAGCACGGCAAAGTCTGGGAAGCCGAATGCGTAGCGATCCGGTGCCAACGATTTTGGTGTGCGGTACGAGCAGAGCGCGATCGGGTAGACCGGCACACTGTAGCGGTCGTGGAATTTGGCGAAATACCTGAACATGCGCTGGTGCAGGACTTTATCTTCCTGGGCCTGGTGCTCCAGGTGAACAATGAAGGTGGTCGGCTGGTCACGGAAGCGGGCCTGCACGACCAGGTCGGCCTCGCGCCGATCGGGATCAAGTAGATCACGAAACACCTCTTTGTCCAGGAAGGTCAGGGTGCTCGCATCGAGCAACTGCAACGCATCTGGCACAAAGAGTTCGAGAAACTCGACAAAAAACTCCTCCAGGAGTTGCTTGAAAATCGCATCGTGGTCGATCCGCATCTGGAGCGCCTTTCCGCCGGATACGTGGGTATGCGACACACATTATAGAACGAATATTCGCTATCCGCAAACGCATCACGTGTTGTGGTGGAAATCGGTTGAGAGCACTGATGCCTCTGCGACCCCTGGCTGCTACGGTGCAGCCAGGGTTTCTTTGTGTTCGCAGGAGTCGCTCAATGCATGCTTTAACACGCCATAGGCTGCTCCGGCCCGGCGATGCACGCCGGTGGTTACTGTTGCTGATCAGCACGCTGATCAGCATCCTGCTGGCGCTCTTTCTCGCGGCGCCAATCGCCCGTGTCGAATCGCCCTTCAACGACACCACGCAGCCGCGGCCACAGGGCGGTGACGCTGGAGCCGCCAGTGAACCCTCGTCGTCCGGTACGCCAGTGCTTCCGGCCATACTCCCCGGCTACGCCGAGCTGCCGCCACCGCTGCCTTGTCGCGCTCCAACCCGGCAACAAAGCCCTGGATCTCGGGAATACCACTGGCAGTCCCGCGAGTGAGCCAGTCATCGAATGTGGTCGCCTGACGCGCGCGCACCATCTGGATGCAGTCTTGTGCCAACGGATAGGCCGTCGCCACCGGTGGC